>JAJONK010000144.1 GCA_021323355.1 Deltaproteobacteria bacterium | reverse complement strand
TTGGAAGAGGCGGCCTATACCTCAGGCGTCGGCAAGCTCAAAACGTTTTTGAAGATCAATATTCCGATTACCTGGCCGGCCATCGCTGCGGTGATGGTTTATTTGATAATGACCGCGGTCGCCGTCTTCGAGGTGCCGGCAATCATCGGGCTGCCAGCGCGTATCCACGTTCTGAGCTCGCTCATTTTTACTTCGACAACGCCTTCCACCGGGCTACCGGACTACGGCATGGCAGGCGCGTACGGCGCAATCATGCTGGTTCTCGGGCTCACGCTCGCTTTCTTGTACGTACGGCTGGTCAAACAAGGGAAAAAATACACGGTGATCACCGGCAGAGGATATCGCCCCCGGGAGATTGCGCTCGGCCGATGGAAGTGGGCTGCGCTTGCCTTTGTTTTCTTTTATCTGTCGATTGAGGTTTTTGTCCCCTTCAGTGTTTTGTTGTGGGCGTCGCTTTTGCCGTATTTACAGCTGCCATCGGCGGAAGCTCTATCCTCATTGACCTTCAAGCATTATATCGAGTTGCCGACTCACGTCGGGCCACGGCCGTTTATCAATACGCTGATTCTTATGTTTGCCGTGCCCACGCTAACGATGTTTTTGAGCGTATTGGTCTCCTGGATTGTGATCAGAACCCAAGTCTCTTTCCGCGGTTTCTTGGACACCCTGGTTTTTATTCCCCACGCTGTTCCAGGGATACTCATGGCGGTGGGGTTGGCTTATCTCGGACTGGCCTATCGCGATTATTTCCCTCTCTACGGCACTGTCTCGATTATCGTGCTCGCGCATACCATCAACTGGGTCGCTTATGGCACGCGCACTACCAACAGCGTGATGATTCAAGTGCACCGTGAACTTGAAGAAGCGGGCCGGGTTTCCGGGGCGTCCGCGCCGCGGGTTTTGGGAAAGATCATCCTGCCGCTGATTGCCGCCGGAGTGCTCAATAGCTGGATCTGGATCGGCATGCTCTCTTACCGCGAGGTCACGATGTCATTGACGCTTCTGACGCGTAGCAATGTCGTGATCTCTACTGTCGTCTGGCAATTTTGGGGCAGTGGTTGGGTTCCTCAAGTTTCAGCTTTGGGAGTAATTTTGATTTTATTTGCGACCATCGTTGTCGGCACGGTGCGCTTTGCGCTTTCCCGTATCGGTGAGATCGGCGCGGCATCCTAGCGCGGCAGCGGACGCTTCGCGCATTTCAGATTTTGATATGGCTTTTAACGAACGCGAGTAACACGCCGATCAAAAGATCCCAGATGCGAGCGCGCTATAAACGATGAGTGGAGGCGTTACTTCCAATATGTCGGAGCGAAGCGGGCGAGCGCAGCGAAGCCGGGTGGGCTTTTTCATCAGTCTGTCCGTGAGGAAAGATGATTAGTATCCGCCAATTGCAAAAATCCTTTCAGGCTCAACAAGGACAGGTCAATGCCTTAAAAGGCATCGATTTGGAGGTGAGCGAAGGCGAATTTTGTGTTCTGCTGGGCCCGAGCGGCTGCGGTAAGACAACCACCCTCAGATGCGTCGCCGGGCTGGAGAGGCCTGATGGCGGTGAAATCGAAATCAGCGGCCGTCTTGTCAATTCACCGAGATCGCGAACCTTTGTTCCCGCCGAGAAGCGCCAGATCGGCATGGTATTTCAATCTTACGCCATTTGGCCGCATATGAACGTATTTCAAAACGTCGCCTTTCCTCTGACCCAAGGTCAGAAACGGGTCTCGAAATCCTCAGTGGCCGAGAGAGTGCGCGCCGCGCTCAAGCGCGTTCAACTCGATGGCCTGGAAGACCGACCTGCCACAGACCTTAGCGGCGGTCAACAGCAACGAGTCGCGATGGCGCGCGCCATAGTAACGGATTCCAGGGTGCTGTTGATGGATGAGCCGCTCAGCAATTTGGACGCGCGACTGCGGGAGCAAATGCGCGTGGAATTGCGCAAGATCACAAAATCCATCGGCGTGACAACTCTCTACGTGACGCATGATCAAGCCGAAGCTTTGAGCCTGGGCGATAAGGTTTGCGTCATGAATCATGGCGAGATCCTGCAGATCGCCCGGCCTAACGAAGTCTATGCCCGGCCGGTAAATTTGTTCGTCGCGCAATTTGTCGGAGAGATGAACTTTGTCAAAGCGGAAGTAATCGACTCCGGAGAGGTTGGCTGTTCATTGGGTAAACTGCCAATTTCGATTCCTAACGGCGTCTCAAAGGGCGCTAACATCACTTTGGCGATCCGCCCTGAGCACGTCAAAGTGTTGCCGATGACGAGCGATAGCGCCAATCATGTCCGTGGAAAAATCACCAGCAAAAACTATCTAGGCGACTCGGCGCTGCTGGAAGTGGAAGTCAACGGCACGCGACACGGAGTTATCCATGGGTGACTCGGCTGCCGTGGAATTCCCGGCGCACCGCTGGCATGTCTTTCCGTAAGTTTCGTTCAAAGTTCAACCGTTCCATAGTTCAACGTCCGAAGGCAAGATCTGCTCAAGCGTTCAAGCAATTCCAAGCGTTCCATCCCTATTAGTAAGGGTTAAAGCTCTAGGTAATTGATCCGGCTAGTTACGCGAGATCCGACGTTGAACGTTTGAACGGTGGAACTGTTGAAGTGTCCGATCTCATTTCTTATACAGGTTCTTGATAAATCCGGAGTCTTCTAGCTCTTTGACGAAACGTGAATCTACCAGGTCTTTAGCATTGGCTTGCGCGGCTTTGGGATTTGTCGCGGTCATATCCTGTAAGATCAGTTGATATCCTTCCACCGGCGCGTAGGGCGCTTCAGGAATGAACTTCGCGTGCCAGTCCCAGGCTTCGTTCAAGGTTTTCCGATCTTCCAATCGAGAATATTTGCTCATTATTTTGATGGTGTCTTCCTTACGGGTTTTGAAGAAATGGATCGCTTCGGTATAGGCGCGCATGTAACGGCGTACCATGTCCGGGTTCTCGCGACTAAGTTTCGTCGAGGTATAGACACCATTTTGCGGAAACGGTATCTGTAACGCCGCCATATCGACCACTGTAGGATAGCCCAGCTTCTCGGCGATGGCTTTGCCTGCCTCAGTAACTACCGTGAATTGCACGATGCCCTTCTGCAGAGCGACCATGCGATCGATGGCGCCGCCGATAACCCGCAGGCTGACGTCTTTGGCCGGTTCCAAGCCGATTCTTTTTAGACCTACTTTGAGTGCGAACTCAGCGGTGGTTCCTGCGATATGAGTGCCGCCGATCTTTCCTTTCAGATCTTCGGCTTTCTTGATGCTCGGATCTGACACCAGATAGTAAGGCAGCACGTTGACGTTGCCGGCGATTGCAACAACGTCGCCGCCAGCCAGACGCGCGCTGGCTAGTCCCGGTCCGCCGCCTTCGCCGATGGGAATCTCGCCCGCCAGGATGGCTTGGATACCGCGGACGCTGCCTGAGATAAAAATCACCGTCGCGTCGAAGCCGTGCTTCTCAAATAACTTAGCGTCCTTCGCAATCCAAATGACCGAAGAAGAGCCTGGCGTGGTCGAAATATACGATGTATTAATCTTCTGGGCGCCGGCGAAGGGGGGAGTAATGGAAACGATCAGGCTAACCCAGAGCAATGCTTTTACTAATGGGATCACGTTCATCTGACCTCCAGAGCATTCCGTAAGAACGAGTCAAGCCAGTAACTATCATCTTCAAGGAGCGGTGAAAAGCTGAATTGACAGGGTTGGGGTTTGCGGTTTACTTTTGAACTAGAGAAACAACTTCGATGAAGCGACCCATTGATTTGATCATGTTCGATCTGGACGGAACGCTGGCTGATACGGGACCGGATCTTGCCGACTCCGTTAATTATACGCGATCGCGTTTTGAACTGAGCCCATTGCCGCAGCAGTTGATCTACACTCACGTGGGGCGCGGCGTAGAGTATCTTCTGCGGCATGCCGTCGCGGAAGAGGCGCCGTGCCACTTCTCTGAGATTATGCGAGTGTTTCTTGAATACTATCAGCAACACTTACTCGACAAGACCGTGCTGTATCCCCACGTCATTGAAGTGCTGGATTATTTCGGCGCTAAACGCAACGCGGTGGTGACCAATAAGTTGCATAACCTGGCGGTGACAGTGCTGCGCGGGCTAGGTATCGAAGAGCGATTCGACGCAGTCTTGGGCGGTGACAGCGGCGCCGAAAAAAAACCTGATCCGGCCCTGCTGCGCCTGGTGTTAAGGCAGTTTCAAATCATCCCAGCCAATGCGTTGATGGTCGGCGATGGCGACACCGACATCGAAGCCGGAAGATGCGCGGGGGTGATCACCTGCGGCGTGACCTATGGACTGGCGAATAAAGACGATTTGGCTGCCGCCAAACCTGACTTCCTGATCGACGATCTGGCGCAATTGACACGAGATTTCTGTTAACCAAGCAACCTACAAGGAGGCAGATCATGGCAGATAAAATACCCGAACCCTTCAAGGATCTATTCGCGAAAATTGCTTACGCAAATCTTGCCACCGTAATGCCCGACGGCAGCCCGCAAGTAACGCCTGTTTGGTTCGATCATGACGGCGAATATCTGCGGATCAATTCAGCCAAAGATAGAATCAAAGACAAAAACATGCGCCGCAATAAAAGGGTTGCCCTGTCGATTCAAGATCCCGACAATGCCTATCGCTACCTAGCGGTGCGCGGCAACGTTGAGGAAATCACTGAAGAAGGCGCCGACGCTCATATCGATTCCTTGGCCAAGAAATATTTGGGCAAGGACAAGTACCCGTTTCGCGGGCCCGGCGAAGTCCGGGTCATTTATAAGATCCGCCCCGAGAAAGTTTCTACCATGGGTTAGCTCAGCAGAGGCTTTCGAAGCGCGGGTTCTTGAAGCTCAAACCGCAGGCGCGCACGCGATCGCCGGAAACCGATTTAAAGCAGCGAGCGCGGCTACCTTGTAGCATTCGGCGAGCGTCGGGTAGTTGAACACGGCATCGATGAAGTAGTCCAGCTTGCCGCCCAGTGCCATCACCGCCTGCCCGATATGCACCAACTCTGTTGCGCCCTCACCAATAATGTGCACCCCAAGGAGCTCGCGGGTATCGCTATGAAACAGCAACTTCAGCATGCCAACGGTGTCGCCGATCAACTGACCCCGGGCGATCTCATGATAACGCGCAACGCCGATCTCGTAGGGCACTCCATCACGAGTTAGCTCATCTTCATTGCGCCCTACCATTGAAATCTCCGGAATCGTGTAGATTCCGTAAGGCAGCAGATGCGTCGACGCGTCGCAAGCAAGACCCAAGGCGTGACAAGCGGCATGACGGCCCTGTTGCATGGAAGTCGAAGCCAACGCGGGAAATCCAATCACATCGCCAACCGCATAGATGTGCGGGATTGCCGTCTGAAAGTTTTCATTCACCCTAAGCCGTCCCCGCTCATCCGCTTGAATGCCGATACTCTCTAAGTTCAGTCCTTTTGTCGCGCCCACCCGGCCTGACGAATACATCAACAAGGCGGCGCGAATCTGTTTGCCGCTCTTGAGCTGGATTACCACCGCTCCGTCCGGATGCTTCTCCACGGCGGTGACCTCTTCATTAAACCGCAGGGTGACGCCGATGCTCCGCATCTGGTACTGAAGCGCCTCGATCAATTCGCTGTCGACAAATTCAAGTAACCGCGGGCGACGTTCAATCAAGACCACCGGAATCCCCAGGGTGGCGAGAATCGAAGCGTATTCACAACCAATGACGCCGCCACCGACGATTGTGAGCGACTTCGGCAACTGCTTCAGAGCCAGCAATCCGTCACTGTCGATGATTGTGGTATCATCGAACGGAATCCCCGCCGGGCGCGACGGCTCAGTGCCCACAGCAATCATGATATAGTCTGCGCTATGCTCGTTGGTTTCCAGATCTTGTTTGATCGAAAGTCTATGCGGTTCGATAAAGCTCGCGCTGCCAACGATATAATCGACATGATTGCGAATGAGCTGGTTTTGAACCACCTCCTGCTCCGCTTTGACGACGTGATCGCACTTAAAAAGCAGGTCTTCGAAGGTTATGTCCTTTTTGACACGATAACTGGCGCCGTATAAGTTTCTCTGCCTGAAGCCTGAAAGAAACAGCACGGCTTCGCGCAGAGACTTACTCGGAATGGTGCCGGAATTAATGCAGAGACCGCCGACGAATTTTTTTCGCTCGACAATGCCGACTTTCTTGCCGACTTTAGCGCCTTGGATTGCGGCCTTTTGACCTGCGGGCCCCGAGCCGATCACTAGCATGTCATAGTGAGCCATGAGGCCTCCCCTCCATCGCGCCGCCTTAGAGTGTCTGAGCGAGATTGCTTCCTTTGAGTCTTTCATACGCGAGCGCTCCGATGGCGACGTCCATGATACCTGTTCCTTGCAGCTTATACAGAGTAATTTGCCGGTCATCCGTCCGGCCAGAAATCCTGTCCAAGAGAAGATCCGCGATCTCATGCACGGAATCCCAGGAAATTATTTTGTCGCGCACAGCGCGGAAAATGTCGCTTTCATTGACGCAAACGGTTTCTTTCGAAGTAATGAAGATCGGCTTGGCCCGGCGGATCGTCGCTTCGTCGATCTCCTGGCGCGTGCGAGTTTTATCGCCATTGGACATGGACGTGATGTGCACTCCGGGTTTTAGCAGGCTACCGTCGAAAACCGGAGTTCGGGAATCCGTCGCGGTGATGATAATATCGGCATCAGCGATTGCTTCTGTAGCGTTTGAGACCGCACGAGCTTCAATCCCAATCTGTCCCTTTATTTTCTCGACGCAGGCGCTGCGGTGAGATTCCGTTGGGCTATAAACCGTCGCCAATGTCAAAGATCTGACGGCGTGCGCTGCTTGAAGCTGCATCACGGCATGAGCCTGGCTTCCCAGAACGGCCGCGACCCGCGAGTCTTTGCGCGCCAGATACTTGGCACCTATCCCGCCCGCCGCTCCGGTACGGGCTTCGTTGATCGAACAGTTCTGAAACAGGATCAAAGGTTCGCCGGTTTCGACACTATACAGGATGACTGTTTCATTGTGCAGGCGTCGATCTAAGTCGGTTTGCAAATAGGCGCCCATAAAACCATGCACCGAGCCCGGCAGTAGTCCGAAAATCATGCGATTGGGATGGTGAATACGCCGGCGCGGCAGATCAAAGCCACGCGCCAAGCGAAGTTCTTTGAGCGCGTCTTCGATGGCTTCGATCATTTCCTTCATGCTGAGAATCTGATCCACCGGGGTGTCTTTGATAAAAAGCACGGAACCTCCAAGTTGGTTGAATGAACTCGTTTCCATCAAGGGTGCCGCTCACGCGAGGCTCAGACGCCGTTCGAGGCGCCGGGCGTAGCGGGACATGGCATAGCTAAAGCACCAGTAAACGACGGCGATGAAAAGGTACAGCTCAAACGGTCGGATCTCGCGGTTGTTGACGATCTGCGCCGCTTTGGTGAGGTCGATGTAACCGATGATCGATGCCAGTGAGGTGTCTTTGAGGAGAACGATGAATTGCGTGACCAGAGCGGGAATCATATTGCGCAGCGCCTGCGGCAGCACGATATGTCTCATAGTGCGGCCGCGGGAGAGCCCGGTTGCCGCCGCCGCCTCCAGTTGGCCTTGAGGAACGGATTGGATGCCGGCGCGGATGATTTCGCCTAGATAGGCGGCTTCGAAAATGACGAAAGCAGTAAGCGCGACCCCATACTCAGGCAACGAGATTTTTAGGAGATTGGGAATGATAAACCAAAACCAGAAAATCACCATGACCAGCGGCACGCCGCGAAAGAATTCAACGTAAATCGTCGCAAGGAAACGGATGGAACGGTTATTGGCGAGTCTTCCCAGCCCTATGACAATACCCAATGCGAAGCCAAGGACAATGGCTGGTATCGCCAGGCGAAGCGTGCCTCCGCCAAACTCGCCAAAGCCCAAGAAGCCCTGCACGAAAAGAAACCCGAAATTGTCAACGATGACTTGAAAGTCCATTGAGAACGCTAATCGACTTTCACCTGAACGATCATGCCGGGAATGGCAAAGCGCCGTTCAAGTCGGGATGCGAGAACTGCGAGGCCGAGGCACAATACCAGATAAATGACTGTGCCCGCGGTGAGCGCCTCGAGAGCCTTGGCGGTGTAGGTTTCGATCTGCCGTGTCTGGAAAGTGAGTTCCGCAACGCCGATGGTCAATGCCACCGATGAGTTTTTGAGCAGGTTCAACGATTCATTGGTGGCAGGCGGAATAATCAATCGCAATGCGATGGGAATGATAATCAGGCGGTAGGTTTGCGCAATGGTCAGCCCGGTGGAAACGGCAGACTCGTACTGGTTTCGCGGGATTGATTGAATACCGGCCCGGATGACTTCGGAAAAACGCGCGCCGTGATAGACGCCGAGGGCGAACATGCCGGCCCAGAATTCGGCGCCATGGTCGAACAGCCAGTCTTGCACAGCTTGCGGCAATAGCGGTGGGACGCCGAAATACCAGAAAAACATCCAGACCAGTAACGGGACATTGCGAAAAAATTCAATGTAGGAAGAGGATAGTCCGCGCAGCGGCGCGAATGGTAGGGTGCGAAATGCGCCGGCAACGATGCCGAGCATCACCGCAAGACACCATGCCAGCAGGGTTAGCTGAAGCGTAGTGATTACGCCCTGAAGCAGCCAGGCGCCGGATTGACCGGTCCATAAGATGCTCCAGTTAAACTGGTAATTCATGCGGGAGAAGCGGGGTACTGATGCGACTTAGGATTGTGTCCGGATCCCCTGCTAACCCAAACACCTCGATCACTTGGGCACCACTTGCATCTGCAGGAAACGTTTGGTTTCTGCGCTTAAAGGATAGGGGACTTCGCCTCGAAATAGCGGCCCGACTCAATGGCATCCATCAATCCGACATTGACCGCATGACGAAAATCCGACTCGTTTTTTCTCATCGCCATTCCATACGGCTCATAAGAATAAAATTCGCCGACCACTAGCCATTCATCCGGTTTCGGCGCCTTGGCCTTCAGTCCGGCGAGTTGAATGCCATCATTGGTGTAGGCTTGCACCTGGCCTTGCGCCAGCGCTTGAAACGCCGCCGGCTGATCTGGAAACTCCACCAGCTTGGCTGTGGGAACGCGTTCCCGAATGATGCGCGCGTTGGTCGAGCCTTGCTGCGCGGCGATCCGTTTGCCAGCAGTAGCCTTCAACCCGTTAATGGCATTCCCTTTTTTGACCAGAAACTGCGCGCCGGTCACAAAATACGTGATGCTAAAATCGACGCTCTCCCGGCGGGACTGGGTATCCGTCATTGTTTCGGCGATCAAGTCGACGGCGTTGGAGGTGAGCAACGGAATGCGTGTTTGCGGTGTCGATTCCTTCTTGTCGATTTTGAGTTGCTTGCCGATTTTTTTAGACAACACCGGCGCAATCGCGCTTTCGACGAGCTCGATGGAAAAGCCGACCCAATCATTGTTCTTATTGACATAGCCGAATGGTGGCGATCCGGTGCGTGTACCAATCGTGACGGTACCTGTACGGGCAATTTTTTCTAAGGTCGTTTCCGCTTTAACAGACCCGCTAAGACCGATCAGGACAATCAGCAGAATGACTAGTAGTGTGCCTCGGGAATTGCTTTTCATGTCTACTCCTTAATGCGAGAGGATTTTACTCAAGAATTGTTGAGCGCGGGCCGATTGCGGCGCCGTATAGAACTTCTCCGGTTCGCCGACCTCGACGATGTTTCCCTCATCCATAAATACGATGCGATTAGCGACCCGACGCGCGAAGCCCATTTCATGTGTCACAACCACCATCGTCATGCCCTCACGCGCCAGAGCGCTGATCACGTCCAACACCTCTTTGATCATTTCCGGGTCCAAGGCAGAGGTAGGCTCATCGAAGAGCATAATTTTGGGACGCATGGCAAGCGCGCGAGCAATGGCAACCCGCTGTTGTTGACCGCCGGAAAGATTCGCAGGATAGGCGCTTGCTTTCTCGGGAATGCCGACCCGCTCGAGCAGATCTCTAGCCTGCTTTTCGGCATCCGAGCGGCTCACGCCTTTGACTTTGACCGGCGCCAGAATGATGTTCTGCAGCGCGGTCATGTGCGGATAGAGATTGAAAGATTGAAAAACCATGCCGACGTTGGCGCGGAGCTTTGCGGTATCGAGACTGGGATCGGCCAAGGAAAGTCCATCAACCGTCAGTTTGCCCGACTGGATCGCTTCCAGTCGGTTGATGCACCGTATAAGAGTGCTCTTGCCACTGCCGCTAGGCCCGCAAACGACGACGACTTCTCCCGCTTCGATTTCTAGATCAATGTCCCTCAGTACGTGCAGCGATCCGAACCATTTGTTGACTTGATGAAATTCGATCACAGTTTTTGGAGCAAAATGATAAGCGAGATAGAATCGTTGAACGTCGGCATACTATATCAACATGTGCTTTTTGCAACCGGATCTCATTCGGCTCAAATCCCCACTTGCTGTAATAATCTTCAAGCGCGCACAAGGCTTTTCCCGCCGACATATTGCTGTGGCCGGCAACGGTGTTAAGTTAAATCGACGATGGAATTCTATTTAGTCCGCCATGGCGAAGCCGTTTCACAAGCGCTCAACGGCGAGCGTCCGCTGACCCCGGGCGGCCGCCGCGATGTGGAACGCCTGGGCCAGGGGGCCGCGAAACGCGGTATTCAACCGGGCCAAATTTTTCATTCCGGGCTTCTGAGGGCTCAGCAAACCGCGGAGATCCTGAGTGAAAGTCTCGGTCCCGTCGAAGGAGTACGCGAGTCAGTCGGATTGCGGCCAGATGACGATCCAGTGATCGCCAAGGCAGAACTCGAGTCATCAACAGTTTCGCTGATGCTGGTTGGCCACTTACCACACATCAGTCGCCTGGCCTCTTTTCTCGTCGCTGGCAACGCCGATCAGGAGTTGGTGCAGTTCGCTCCCGCGACCGTGCTCGGTTTGTCCTACGAGAATTGTCACTGGAAAATCCTTTGGAAACTCACGCCTGAAACCGCATAGAGCAAGTTGACCGGCGTAAGAGGATAGTCTAAAAGGAATCGATAACAAGAACCTGGATGAACTCGAAAGGTAGCGCAATGGCTTCAGACACTCTGACGATCATCGATAATCGAACCGGCAA
>JAJONK010000143.1 GCA_021323355.1 Deltaproteobacteria bacterium | reverse complement strand
TGTGGGTCAACGGAGAGCTCAAGCAATCTGCCAGGACTGATTCAATGGTCAACGATATACCAACTCTGGTCAGCTATTTGTCACAGGTAACGACACTCTTTCCAGGCGATCTGATCAGCACGGGAAATCCCGATGCGCCGGAATTCCAGGAGAAGCTTCAGCCGGGCGATATCGTCAAATCCGAAATCGAAGGTATCGGCGCGATGAACCTTGGTGTTGCGAAACAGAGTTGAGCCACTGCGACCAATCTAACTAGCCTCGATCGAGCCCGAGTTTAAGATTTAAAACTAAGAAAGTAAGCAGGAATATGGTTCGAATTGCACCGTTTCGCGGAGTTTTCTACAACCCAAAAAAAATCCGCGACCTTGCGCGGGTTGTCACTCCTCCCTATGATGTGATTTCTCCAGAAGAGCAAGAAAAGCTCTATCGCAAATCGCCCTACAACTTCGTCCGATTAGACTTTAGCCAGGAGCCGGATCCATACACCGCGGTGGCCGAACTATTTACCAACTGGCAGGCGGAAGGGATTTTTGAGCGCGATCAAGAACCGGCGATTTATTTTGCCGTCCACAAGTTCGCGTTGACGGACGGAAAGATTAAAGAGCGTCAAGGTTTCTACGCCCTGACTCAGTTGCAAGACTTCTCTAGCGGCGAGATCCGCCCGCACGAAAAAACCTTGGAAGCTCCCAAGCACGACAGGCTCCAGCTCATGCTTGCATCTCATGCCCAGCTGAGCTCGATCTTCGCGCTCTACTCTCAGCCGAAAGGCAGCATCAACCGCATTTTGTCCGAACAGACAGAAGGCAAGGCGCCTTTTATCGAGGTTAAGCTGGATGGAGGCGATGAGTGTCGCCTCTGGCGCATCACGGATCCAGCGTTGATTCGCGAGATCGACCGCGAGATGAGGGAGCAACGGTTGGTGATCGCCGATGGTCATCACCGTTATGAGGCAACGCTCAGATACCGTGATCGGATGCGCAGCGATCGATCATCGACTGGCCGGGAATCCTGCAACTACATCATGACCCATTTCGCCAACATGAATGACGACAACATGCTCATTCTTCCGACCCATCGGTTGGTGTGTGGATACGAGCCCAAACCATTTTTACAACTGGAAGAGGCTTTGCAGACATATTTTTACGTCGAGCAGTATCCTAAGACTCCGGAAGGAAAGAGCTCGTTCCTGAAAGCTCTAAAGAACTCCGGCAAGAAACATCGAGTTATCGGAGCCAGCTTCAAACGCGATCCGCGCTACCTGATATTACGGCTCAAGAACAAGCGCATCATGCAACGACTGGCGAAAGACCTCAGCGCGCCTTTGCGCGATCTGGAAGTTTCCACACTGCACCACTTGGTACTGGAGCATATTTTGGGCCTTTCACCTGAACAGCAAACAAACGGCGAAACCATCCGCTACTCGCAGGATGAAGAGTCGGTTTTGCAAGCGCTGGAAAAAGAAGACTACCAGGCTGCGTTCATCCTGAATGCCACGAAGAGCGCCGATATTCTAGCGATCGTTGATAGCGGCGAGACGATGCCGCAAAAATCGACCTATTTCTATCCCAAGCTGATTTCCGGGCTAGTGCTTAACAAGATCGACCCTGCCGAAGAGATCCAAGAACCTGCCGATCCATAGTAAATAAATCGGCCTGCATGTTGTGATCTGAGCGAACCAGGAATTCGCAGCACAGAATTCTTCCGGACCTATTCGGCTATTCGCCGGCTTTATTTCAGTGGCGAGACCAGTTGGCCGTCGCCGGGCTTGCCGGTGATCTTGCCGTCTTCCATTACGGTTTTGCCTCGCAGTATGGTGCGAATCGGCGCGCCTTTGATCTTCTTCCCATCGTAAGGCGTCCAACCGACTTTCGTGTAAGTGGTCTCGTTGCTGATCACTTCCTCTTTGTTCATGTCGATAATAACCATATCCGCATCCGAACCCGGTTGGATAACTCCCTTGCGGGGATAAACGTTGAACAGTTTTGCCGCATTGTATGAAGAGATCCGCACCAGCCGATCAAGGGTCATTTTTCCTTCGTTCACGGCAGTTAGAAAAAGTCGGAGATAATCCTGGATTTGCGGCTCGCCACCAGGGCAACTCCACATGTCGTGCCAGCCCTTTTCCTTCTCCTCCTTAGTGTGCGGCGCATGGTCGGTGCCGATCACGTCGATGGTGCCGTCGTTGATCGCTTCCCAGAGCGCGTCGACATGCGCCGGCGGCACCCAGAAGCCCAAACAGTAGGGACCGAGTTTCTCGACATTTTCCCAGGTGCCTAAAAACATCGCCCAAGGATTGACCTCACAGCTACAGGGACGGCCCTCGTCTTTGGCGCGGCGCAACATTGCCAATCCTTCAGGCGTGCTCATGTGCAGGATGTGAAGCTTGCTGCCGATCGCCTTCTGCATTCGAAACAGAGTCGCCATAGCGGTATCCCAGATGATGCCGTCGTGCTCGCGATAAGCTTTGGCATACGCTTGAGGACTACGATTCTCGTCTTTCCAGTAGCGCCCTTCGATTTCATCCATGAGATCTTGATCATGTGGATGCACCATCAGCGGCAATCCCGTTGCGCCGACAGTTTCAAAGCATTTAAAGAGTTCGCCATTGTTATTGATGCCGATGCCGGGCATATGCGGATAATCCCGACCCGTGTCTTTCACCATGAAGATCTTAAAAGCGATGGGCCCCTCCTTGGCGAGTCCAGGAACTTCGCGCGGCACTGTGCCGGAGGGATTGTGGTTAAAATCGACAATCGCGTTTTTACTGTGATGCGCCACCAGAGCGCGGTAATGCTCCACGGAGGTGGTCGGTGGGTTGACGTTGGGCATGCCGACGCTGAACGTGACGCCGCCCGCCGCTGCTGCCATTGTCGCGGTGGTGATGTCTTCTTTATGGGTAAAGCCGGGGTCCCGGTGGTGGGTATGCGTATCGATCAGACCTGGAATAACTTTCTTACCTTTGGCATCGATCACATTACCGGCCGTTTCCGGTAACACCGGGGGCTTACCGAGTGCAACAATTTTTCCACCGCTTACCGCTACATCGGCCTCGACGAAACCGCCCGGGGTCCAGACCTCGCCGTTCCTTACCAGTAGATCGAGCTTATCCATCCATCAAACTCCCTTCGCATTTAGTGAGAAATCTCCTTATATGACCGGCGCTTAAGCCTGTCAAATTACCTCGATACACGATCCTGTTTATGTCTGTAAACGGCTTGACTCAGAAATTGAAATCTGGAAGTATTCGATCCGCCTTAGCGGACCAATATCTTAAAGGTAAGGAGAAAGAGACCATGCTGAAAAATATCACTCTCTCGCTATCCTTTCTAGCGAGCTTTCTTTTTGTTACCAGTTCAGGTTATGCGCAGAACACAAATTTGATTGAAGCCGCCAAGAAAGAAGGCAAAGTGATCGCCTACGGTTCTCTGGAATCCGATACCATGGAAGCGATTATGAATGCCTTCAGGAAGAAGACAGGTCTCGAGATTGAATATTGGCGCGCTTCAGCAACTAAAGTGATGGATCGAGCGTTAAGCGAAGCGCGCGCCGGCAGGCCGGTAGCGGATCTTATCATCACCAACGACAATCCCTTGCGCCTGCTGCAGAAGGAAAACTTTTTTCAGAAATATGAGTCGCCGAGCTGGAGCGATTTCCCTAAAGAGGCTATCGATCCGGTTCTCGGCCCTAGATATCGAAACGTGATTATCGGCGTGGTTTTTAACAAGTCCGGCATCAAGGCCGAAGACGCGCCCAAATCCCTGGAGGATTTGGTAAATCCCAAGTACAAGGGCAAGCTGGTCATGCCCGATCCAACCCAGCACACTACCACCACACAATGGGTAGCGAGTCTGCACAAGGTCATGGGGAAAGAAAAGGCCGACAAGTATATTCGCGATCTCGCGGCCATGAAACCGATACTGGTCGAATCGCTCCTGCCCTCGGCGGAACGGGTGATGACTGGTGAGACTCCGATCGCTATCACGTATGTGAAATACGCCTACGTCTTTGGCAAAAGGGGCGCGCCGTTGGATTATGTCAGGCTGCCAAAAATGATGGGCGATGGACATTATATCGGTCTGGCGGCCAAGGCGCCCCATCCAAACGCCGGCAAAGCGTTCATCGATTATTTTCTTGACAATGAAAGCATGAACACCATGGCCAAACTGGGCGAGTTCGTGAATCGCAAAGGCGTGCTTCCGCCGCTGCCCGACGCCGACAAGATCGGTTTTATCGAGATGGAAGATCTCAGCTCAAAGGAATTCGCCGAGAAGAAAAAGGAATACCAGCAGATTTTTCTGCGGTAAGCTCCTAGGTGTCAGTGGACCGATCCATCGCGGTTGGCCAACGGCTCCCGAGCGCTTGGAGCCGCTCGCGGGCAGGCGCGTTTCTGTGCCAGCCGATCAGCTGGGTGTTTATTGTCGTCGGCAGTATCATCGCCTTTCTCAGCCTCTATCCAACAGTCTTTCTCTTCTACGGTAGCCTCACTGACGCGCCGTTAGGCGTGCCCGGCAATTTTACCCTACAAAATTATGTCCGCGCCTACAGCGATCCTGAAGCTTATCCGCTGCTGCTCAATTCATTTATCTTCGGCATCGGCTCGGCCGGACTCTCAGTACTTTTCGCTTTAGCCCTGGCCTGGATTACCATCCGCACCAACGCGCCGCTGCGAAGGTTGTTCGAACTGACGGCGATCATTCCAAATATACTGCCGCCGATTCTGGTTTCGATCTCTTGGGTCATGCTGTTGAACCCGAGTAACGGTCTTATCAACGGACTGTTCGTGCAGTTTTTCGGTATGGAGCGAGGGCCCTTCAACATTTATTCCCTTGCCGGACTAATTTTCGTCGAGGGGTTGATTCTGACGCCGTTGGCCTTCCTGATCATCGCTGCCGCATTGAAGAGCATGGACCCATCCTTGGAGGAATCGGCGAAGACTCTGGGCTCGGGTGAGTTTGGCATCATGCGCCGGATCACGTTTCCACTAATCCGCCCGGCCATATTAGCGGCAGGGACTTTGAACTTCGTGCGCGCGGTGGAGAGTTTCGACACGCCGGCCATAATCGCTCTGCCTGCTCGAATCGAAGTGTTCACGACCAAGATCTGGCGCGAAGCGTTGGGCTCCTTTCCGACGAATCACAATTTGGCGGCGACTTACGGCGTTGGCATCCTCGTTATCGCGCTAACGTTTGTTTATCTTTACCGCCGTTTCACTTCGCAGGTAGAAAGCTTCTCGACGGTTACGGGGAAAGGGTTTAGACCGCATCAGATCGATTTAGGAAAATATCGGTACTTGGCCACGGCAGTGGCATTTCTCCTGCTGATACTATTGGTCGTTTTGCCCATCCTGGTGCTCCTGCTCGTTGCCATCTTACCTTACTATCACGTGCCCACGTGGCAGACCTGGCAAAATCTAACCTTCGATCACTTTCGTTACATTTGGGCGACGCCGAGAGTCCATAGAGCCTTCTTCAATAGTCTATTCCTGGCGCTTGTCGGCGCCACCATCTGTATGCTCCTCGCGTCCTTGGCGTCCTACATTTCGGTCCGCACCAAAATCGCCGGACGCGGACTGCTGGAAGGCTTGGTGTTCATCCCGTGGGCCTTTCCCGGAACTGCCATGGCTCTGGGGCTGCTCTGGGCTTATGTCGATTTTCCGATCCCGGTTTACGGCACCATCTGGATCATCTTGATCGCCTATGTGACGCGCTTCCTCCCCTATGGACTGCGCGCCGTCAGCAGCACGATCATCCAGGTTCATAAGGAGCTTGAAGAAGCTTCGGTGGTCTGCGGCGCCGGCTTTCTGGCGACATTCCGCCGGGTGCTGATTCCGATGATGCGGCCCGGAGTCATGGCGGGCTGGATCATTCTGGTAACGATCTTTTTGCGTGAATTCAGCGCCACACTGTTTCTCTACAGTCCTGGCGCCGAACCCTTGGGCCCACTGCTTTACTTCCTGTATCTCGACGGCATGCGTGGCCGGGTGGCCGCCATCGGCCTGGTGATCTCGGTCATCTCCGTGATTCTGATCGCGATTGCCCAGCGCTATTCGCGTTGGGAAAACTAATTAGAACATTCGTCTGTTAAATCTCCAGGAGGCTAGTTAATGGAAAAATTATTTCTCACCGTCGCCTGCGGCAATTACGACCGGACTTTCGCGCTGCAAACCGGCTCGGTGCAAGCCGAAGGCATACGGATCAATTATGTTCCGCTTGAGGCGGAAGAAATTTTCTGGCGCATGGGTCATCACCAGGAGTTCGACGTTTCGGAAATGTCGCTGTCCAATCACGTGACGATGATCAGTCGGGGCAATTCGCCGTTTGTCGCGATTCCGGTGTTTCCCTCGAGATTTTTCCGCCACTCTTGCGTGTTCATCAATACAGATTCCGGCATCAAGAGCCCGGCGGATTTCAAGGGCAAAAAGATCGGCGCTCCGGAATACTCGATTACCGCCGCGGTTTGGATTCGCGGGTTTTTGAACGACGACTACGGCGTTAAAACCTCCGCTCCGATATGCAATGGTTCACCGGCGGGCAAGAAGAAAGCGGAAGAAAAGAGCGTGTCAAGCTCACATTGCCGCCGCAGATCAAACTCGAGCCGATTGCCGACGACAAGACCTTGAACGGGATGCTCGAGAGCGGCGAGATCGATGCCTTGATTTCGGCTCGCAGCCCTTCAAGTTTCGTCAAGAGCTCGCCGAAGGTGAAAAGATTATTTCCCAACTATAAAGATGTGGAAGTCGACTACTACAAACGCACCAAGATCTTCCCGATTATGCATGTGCTGGTAATCCGCAGAGAAGTTTACGAAAAAAACCCGTGGGTGGCGCGCAGCCTCTACAAGGCCTTTTGCGAAGCGAAAGATGTTGCGATCAAAAACATGCACATTTCGAACACCATGGCCTGCACTCTTCCGTGG
>JAJONK010000142.1 GCA_021323355.1 Deltaproteobacteria bacterium | reverse complement strand
CATACCGCCTGTCTCAGCGAACGCTGTTTCATAAACCGGGCGCATGAGGCGAGTGTATTTCGCCGCAGAGGAAGCTCCACGTCCGCGGTTTTGATCCACCGTGGTGCCTAGCGTCTTGGGAGGAATTTCCCACGACATGTTGAAGACAACCGCGATATAGGCTCCGTTGGGCCACTCAAACTTTCCTTTGTACATGTTGCAACTCCTTTTTCATTCTATCGAACTTTGATTCCTGCAGGGGCCTCCTACGGAAAGTGAAAAATCTCGGTCGCTTTGATGCTTCAGCTACTGCATCGCGGTGTGGGTCTATTCGCGAATTCGTACGAAGCTTGGGCCGTTAAGTTGTGTCTCGCGATCGAAGTTATCCCTGCACAATAGGTAGCGCTCTGATCGTTAATAAGTTTGATTCCTTTTTTTGCCAGATACGGTTCCTGGAGAAATCTGCCGTCTCGACTGGTCAGCTTCGCTGACGATCAGATTTCACTTCGAAGTCGTTTCTATAATGAAGGTGAATAATTTGTAAAGCTCGAATTCAAATCAGCCGGGCGAGATCGATGGTCTCGACTAGCTGCCTGCTCGCATGCAGGAGCAGCCTCTAAATTGTTCTTCAGCAGCTAGTCTATTCCGCAGTTAATCACGCGTGCCGTTAAGCGACCAACTAAATCTCGGGTTGCCAACCCACACCGCTTACCTGAAATCTGCCGGGGACCAGGCATTCACAGATGACGGCCTTGCCTACGAGTGATGCGCGTAAGAAGATTTCGATTCTTGTCCACGGATACACCCGGAGATAACAAATTCGTCAACGCCTCCCTCGGAATCGCTTTGCTGCTGGTTAGATCTAGGGCTGTAGCAACCAATAAGGCCACGAAAACAAAAGCTTTGCATCGCTAGCTTCGCAACACCGAACTGCAGCCGCTGCTGGCCTCGCTCTTGCGGTGGCAGCGAGGCGTCTTGTCGCTGCTGAGCCCGGGCTTTAGCTCAGCCATGGATTTAATCACCTCCCACTAAAGGAGAAAAGGTATGACCGGCGCAGAAATTGTAATTGGAGTAATTATTGGAGTCCTATTCGAACTCTGGTCGAATACCGAAGGGACGCCGCATGAAGATCTAGCTGTTCAAGGCATCGCAAAGTAGTTTACGGGCGATGATGGCGGCACACTGCAAACCACTCGAGGCAAACCTTTCATCAAGGATAACGAGCTGTCGCCCTTTGCAGGTATTGCCGGCGATCACGAATTACCTCGGGGGCGGCTCGTGAGTGGGACGTTTGGTCGGCGAAAGACTAACGGCACGGCAATCCCGCTCGTTGATCACGTTTCCGGTATTATCTCTCATCTGTTCCCGCCGTGGCAAAGCTCGCCTCACTTTATTTCCTAGAATCATCAAGCTGCGCTTCGGAAATTTCTCTTGAGGGTTCTAAACGCGCCAGCCCGTACGATACTTCCGTTGGTGTTTTAAGCCCGAGAAAAGCGCTTCCTTGTCACTGCTACGCTGACGTCCACCGCCGCATTCAGCTTCGATGAAGCGTCAGCGAATCTGCCTCGTCGCAGAAGTGAACCGAAGGTTGACACCTCATAAGCTGATCCTTTGGCCCGGCACCAGAAATTTTAGCCGGCCCGGTTAAATCTTTGGTGCGTCGTGGCATGATGATATTATGCGCAAAGCAAATGGCGACCCGATTCTATTTGACGCCTCGACGCAAGTTCCGGATGGATTCATTTATCGACAAAACTTCGTTTCAGAGGCTGAAGAGCAGGAACTTATCCGGGAGATTCAGAAGATTCAGCTTGAGCCATTTAGGTATTATCAATTTACCGGCAAGCGGCGAACAGCTAGTTTTGGCTGGCAATACGAATTCGGCGCGAGTGAAATCACAGCGGCTCCAGAGATGCCGCCATTTCTTTTACCGCTGCGGACACGCGCCGGTAAAGTCTTTAACATTGATCCGGCCAGTTTGATCCAAACATCAATCATCGAATATTCTACTGGTTCGCCAATTGGATGGCATCGGGATATTCCGCATTTTGGCATTGTGGTGGGGGTCTCCCTTGGCGCGGCATGCCGGATGAGATTTCGAAAATATAGCCGCGTCCGATCGAAGAAATTAAATCGTGATGAAGTATTCTCAATCGAACTACAACCGCGCTCAATCTATCTGATGAGCAGAGCTTCGCGAGAGATCTGGCAGCATTCAATTCCGCCGGTGAAGGAGCTTCGCTACGCGATTATGATGCGGACTTTACGTGCCAAGCCTGAAAAGGATTCGAGACAGAAACCGTAGTTGTTTGTTTTATTGGTGGGAATGAGCAGCAGGGTGGTGCAGGTATGAGGAATGTGAATCTTGCGCTCCCGCCCGATGCTCTTTAATTCATTAAGGCTCGACCTTCAACGAGGTAAATCATGCAGCATTTAGCCAAGATTCCTTTCCCGGAAGTTGAACGTCTTGCTCGCGCCGGCAAAGCGCTGGTTATCCTCCCGGTGGGCGTTGTTGAAGAACATGGAGCGCACTTGCCGTTGGGAGTGGATTCATTTGCCGCCGAAGCTTACGCCACTGCGACGGCACCGCACCTCGAGGAGCAAGGCTACGACGTCATCGTGGCGCCGACCATCAATTATGGCGTGGCGCATCAAGCTTTGAATTTTGCCGGAACGCTTACGTTGCAAGCGGAAACCCTCAAGTCTCTAGTTGTCGATATTGGGCGCTCCCTGGCGAAGCATGGATTCAATCGCCTAGTGATTCTCAATGGTCATCGCGATCTGGATCATATGAGAACTTTGGATGCCGCCCGCAGTGTTCTTGTCGATGAGAAAATCTCGCAGGTTCTTTGTACTGGTTTCACCAGCGATCCGGCGGTAACGGGGGCTTGCTACCGGGAAGGGGTTAAGCAGTTTTACCGCAGTCCGAGGCCCGATCGCGAAGGACACGGAGGCGAATCGGAGACCTCAGTCGCGCTGCATTGTTTTCCCGACCTGGTAAGAAAAGAATTGATCGAGCAGCTCGAGCCGAACTTCGATTATGATGTCGAAGCATTTCGTAACGAAACCGAAGATTATGGCACTCTGAGCGGTGGCCGCGGCTATTTCGGCTGGCCGCGAGCAGCAAGCGCGGAGACCGGAAAACAACTGGTATTGACTCGTGGCCGCAATATCGCGCAGTTCATTCTGAACGCGTGGGGTGGTCTTTAAAACATCGAAGAGCCCGTCACAACCGGCTATTACCGATGCACCAAAGGTTCTTTATCGACGAAATCGACGAGCGCACTAGTCGGTTTGAAGATGGCGGCGTAGTGAAGATTCCCGGTGAGAAAATCACCGGATGACGATTTCGCCGGATTGCCGATGTGGGGTCAGATTCAGGCGACTTATGGAAGGCGAGGGGTATTCGAAGCCAGCGGAGCGGCACCAACGTCGTTTGAAACGATGATGAGTTCTTGTCCAGGACGGAGGCGCGCGCTCTTGAGGCTGTTCTCTTTCACTAGTTGCTTAGGCGTCACATTGTATTTTTTTGCGATGCGCGCGAGTAACTCACCCTTTTTCACTCTATGAAGACTCACTTTGATTTTATCCGAACCCGCCAACTGTTCGTAGCCAGCTAGAAAATCTGCCTGGCTTCCCGCCGGCAGTCGAAGAGTGAAGCCGCCCTCGGTGGGCGGTGTGAAATCGCGGAGCAAAGCCGGATTGAGTTCTTTGATAATATCTACCTCGGTGTTCGCAAGACGCGCGACGGTTTCGAGTCTCAATGGCTGATTGACGATCACCTCGTCATACTCCATGGGCGCTTCATAGGAGATCTCTTCGAAACCATATCGCTCAGGTTGTCGCGCGATGAGAGCGGCGGCGACGAACTTGGGCACATAATCGCGTGTTTCGAGCTTTAAATGTTTTCGCTCCTGCCGCAAGAGCCAGTAATCATTTGTCTTGGAACGTTGCAGGGCCGTTCCAACCCTGCCTTCTCCTGCGTTGTATGCTGCTGCCGCCAAAAACCATTCGCCGAACTTCTCATGCAAATCCTTGAGGTAGGCCGCGGCAGCGCGGGTAGAGAGCACCGGATCACGGCGCTCATCCAGCCAGGAGTTGATCGTCAGGCCATACTGAAGCGCGGTGCCGCGCATGAACTGCCAAGGGCCCAAGGCTTGCGCGCGTGAATAGGCGTGAGTGGAAAAGCCGCTTTCGATCAAGGCGAGATAGACAAGCTTGTCCGGGAGACCTTCACTCCGCAGAATGTCCGCCATCATCGAACGATACTTGCCCGAGCGTGCCAAAGCGCGCTCAAAAAAATCTCTCATGCGGCCGCAAAACCCCTCAACGTAAAAGCGAACTCGATGGTGTGCCTCAACCGCTGGGGAAATCTGAAGAATGCGTTGATCGGGTGGTTGCTGCATCGCTCGGTCCATGTCGCTGCGCCACAGTTCAATCAAGTCATCGTCGGAAGCAGCATTCGGCTGTTCGACGATGCTGCTGATTTCGTCCGCAGCTTTGTGCTCATCTTTGAGAGTGACAGTTTTGTCTGTGGTTTTTTTTGCCAACCCGGCGGAACTGAATTCGCCATTTTGCGGCAAGTCTTTCTTTTGCGCTTGGATTGTTGGCGCGGACGCGGCTTCAATTTCGGTAACTGGAGTCGTTCTAATGGCCGTGGACGAATGGACGCCGGTTTCACCGAGGCCGGGTGGATCGATTGGAAGCGGATGTGGGAGCGAGCAGCCCAGCAGGGCCGCCGCGAGCCAACAGTAGACAAAGGTGCGAAGCAGTGAAAGCATGATTCTCGATCCAGAAGCAAATCCGATTCGGCAACCCTGGCTTTGCCGTCGACATTAAGCGGGCCTGGCCGCGAGCCCGTTTACGGCAAGCTTCATGCCAGACGAGCCAAACGGTTCTTTTCAAATAGCTTTCCGGTTTTACAGACAATGCGCGGGTCTCGGTTGGCTAACCAAAAAAAGCCGGACGGGACAAATTTGGCGGGTTGTAAAATGATGCTAATGTGACTCCGCTGATCTGAGTTCTCTTCCAAATTAGCGAATATAAAAAATCACTCGCGATGATTGGGCTCGACAACGCTCGCGACAAGACAGTTCGCTATCGGCAGGATTCAGTTTGACGAAAGTTCGATCGCTTTTAAATTGTGCGCCTAATCACAACACCACGTTTAGCACGACGGAGCTTCTCCATGGCGGCCTTACGATGTCTGGTTATAGTGCCCGGGCCGGTGCGAGACCGACACTTGTTAGCCACTTCACCGTCTCTTGTGTGACCGTTCGCTCATTATCCAAGAACAGATGAGCCTGGAAAGAGGAGTTGCCGGGGTGAGAAGGAATCACGACGATGTCGGCTCTAGGGCAATTGACCGCACTTTCTTTGATCCGGGCGGCGATGGTTTCCCGTCGAGTGATAGTGCCTTTTCCCTGAATGTTGTCGGCGCGATCATAAACAATCAACAGAGGAACCTTGATATGCGCAATCATCTGTTCGACCGCGGCTTTGCTGGTCTCGACGTCGCGGTAGCTGAGAAATGTTTTGGCAGAGGTGATGATCACTTTGCCTTCCCGGAATGGCAGAAATTTAATCTCGTCGCCCTTGCCGCTTGCAACCAAGCTGCGGCACTCCGCAGCAAACTTCTCGTACAGATCGGCACCGAGCAGGGACTCCTTTGTGACGCTTGGAATATCGATGTGCGGGCCGTAAACGCCGAGGGCTTTAACGAAAGGACTGGGATTGTCTCCTTGATAATACTCGATGATCGGAGTGCCCAGGCTATGTCCGGCGAGAAAGATGTTCTCGAATCCGCGAGCTCGAGCAAAAGCAATGGCAGCACCAACTTCCTCCACCGCAGCCTCGAATTTCGAGGTTCGAAAGCTCTCTCCGGAGTGGGCACCGTTGTAGGCGAGCGCCGCATAACCGGACTCCGCTAGATAGCATCCGAGAAACATCGTCGGTCCGGCATACCAGTACCCTTCGACACCGTGCACCAACACCACAGCAGTGCCGGGCTCATGGAAAAGCTTTGGGTCTGGGACGAAGATGCCGCCCTGTACAGTCCTGCCGCCGCTTTGAAATTCAATCAGCTCAAAGCTAACCCCTGTTTTTGGCAGATAGCCCATTCGGTAAATCACCTTCCTTCTCTATAGAAAGAGAGACCATCATCGGAGGGCTTGAATGCTCACGTGGCAGCAAGCGCAAACCTTCAAACGAAGAGACGAAGTCCTGCTCCCCATCACATTTTGTTACCATGATCAGAGTGATGGCGAAACTGCGAGCAAACAGCGGTGCGCCGACAATGTGCTGGTAAAGCGTGTTTCCGGCAACATGTTTGCTGGATTGACAGCAAGCCCTTGCCGGCGATAGAAGCGGATTATTCGGCAATCGGATTCGTTTAAGCAAACTAAACGTAAACGGGAGGCTTCTATGGGATCACTCAAAATCGAGGGAATCACACACTGGTCCATTCCAGTTAACGATTTGGAGGAGTCGGAAAAATTTTACGGCGATCTCCTCGGGCTAAAGCCACTGGGGCGGCTCGGCAATTCCGGCATGTCCTGCTTCAATGTCGGCGATCAACACATTCTACTGTGCCAGCGCGCGGAGAACGTCGACAAATCCCA
>JAJONK010000610.1 GCA_021323355.1 Deltaproteobacteria bacterium | reverse complement strand
ACCGGCATCCTCCTCGTTGAACCGCCCTTTCAGTCCCCATTGATAAGCATTACCCGCTCCTCGAGAGCGCTCGTGGCCGAATAGATCAAAGCAGACTGGAAGCCAGCGGTTCAGGAGTCCCTTTCCTCATCTCCTGCTTATCTGCCCGGCGACTGCTCCTATCGCCTGTTCAACCTTAGCTTGACCAGCTAGATAAAAACTTCGGAGCGGCGTCAGATCGTCTTTGAGTTCATACACGAGCGGGATACCGGTTGGAACGTTCACCTCAACGATCTTTTGGTCAGAAATCCGATCAAGGAACTTGACCAAAGCTCTAAGACTATTCCCGTGCGCAAGAATCAAAACTCGTTTTCCGTTCCCGATTGCTGGCGCGATGCTCCCGTGCCAGTAGGGGAGTAAACGAGCCGCCACGTCCTCAAGACTTTCTGTCAGCGGAATTTCTTCGGGTTTGAGCGACACATACCGCGGATCCTTAGCCGGATAACGTTCATCATTCTTCGACAGTGCGGGAGGCGGAATGTCGTAGCTCCGCCGCCAAGTTCTGACCTGCTCGACGCCAAACCGCTCCGCTGTCTCGGCCTTATTCAATCCCTGAAGAGCGCCGTAGTGGCGCTCGTTGAGCCGCCAGCTTCGATGAACGGGAATCCACATGAGATCCATTTCTTCCAGGACAATCCAAAGGGTTTTGATCGCCCGCTTGAGAACCGAGGTGTAGGCGAGGTCGAATGTGTAGCCCTTTTGCCGCAATGTTTGGCCGGCCTCCACTGCCTCCTGCACCCCTCTATCGGTTAGGCCCACATCGACCCAGCCTGTGAAGCGGTTTTCTTTGTTCCAGGTGCTTTCCCCATGGCGTAGCAGAACGAGGGTTTTCACAGATCCTCTCCCGATGTCCGGTAAGCCGCCGAGAGCTGTAAAGGCGGTACTCCGCAGCGAGGCTGCCGATTCGCTGACCAGCTGGCTGGCTTCCACTCTGGAATTCACGGCAACACGATCGGGCCTGTTCAAGAACAGAATCGGTTGCCCATCAGGTTATTAGAAACTCTTGATACCAGACTGCTCCAAGAAAATCGGTCGAGACGGTCGAAGCCCCCCAACCAGCTGTTGTTTATACCCGCCGTTGCTCAACGTCTCGGACCGCCACCCTTTCCGCTGCCGCCGCCAGTACCCATGCCGCCCGCGCCCGGACCCATTCCGCCGCCAGGACCGTTGCCGGCGCCTTTTGCGGGGGGCTGATCCGGGATCGTCACGCCGCGCTCTTTGGCGCGGGCGAGCATGCGATCGTGGTGCTCTGAGCGGATCTTCTCACGCTCCTGTTGGGTTTTTGCGCTGCGCATTCGCTCGCGATATTCGTTGCGCTCTTTCTCGGTCATCAGCTCGCTGCCATAGATCCGTTCCTGATCTTTGGTCTGCGTCTGGATTGTCTCTTTCGTCCGATCTTGCTCAGCCGACAAGAGCGGATTGGCTGAAACAAGTAGCGCGCCCGCCAAGATGGTTCTGACGATCTTTTTGTGCTTCATCTTTTCCGCCTCATGATTGTTTACGCCCGCCTGTCGATTCAACGTTATCGTGTTAACTCTCTTGCGTTAGTTGTCTTTCGCTTATCAATCTGGTCCAAGCTTGAGAAGGTTATTTTCAATCAAAGGATAAACTTCCGAGTAAATACCCGCGCCGATCAAAATGCCCAGAACGCCGCGAAACAAACCATCTAAACGGCCTTCGCCGAAGGCCGCAGCACAGGTGCCGGGTCAAAAACCCAAGAGCAACATGCCGATGCCGAAAATCAGGCCGCCAAGAATATTGGCGCCGAGCAAGGTCGGCTTGATGTGAAGATTGACCAAACCAAGATCATGCAGCGCATACACCCCGACCATACCGACGAGTATCGCCGCAAACATGACTTTCTGGACAGTCAGGTCGCTCCAACGAAAGAAAGACACGATCTTTTGATACTGGGTGACCTGTGCCTTTTGCAAAATGAAACCGAAGAGAATTCCGGTTGCGAGTCCGAGCGCGAGACGCGCCGGACCGGTAATTTCTAATGGTCCCATAGCTACACCCTCCGGAAAATCAGCCGCGCCATGATCGTGCCCGAGATCATCATCGCGATAAGAAAAATCCAACTGCTCACGGCCATTTGAAGCCCTCCACTGAGGGCGTGGCCGCTGGTTCAGCCATCGGCCAGGCGCGCGCCGAAACCGACAAAAATGCCGCCCAATATGCCGACAACCCAACGCTGCGCATTGCTCGTACCGAATCGGCTAACCCACATATCGGGAAGCGATCCGGTGAACTCGACCGAGTTTTGAGTCAGTCGCGCGGCCAGATAGGCGCCGAGTGGAATTCCCAGAACAAGCATGAATTGCCAATCGACCATCGGCTTAACCTTCTGCCAGTAAGCGTTTGCCGCCACATGCTCCGGCGCGACGAGGCCAACCACCATTCCCGCCGCGCGCGAGAAAGTCGTCGAAACCGACAGGTAATAGTCTGCCGTGAAAAATGCGGCCATGTTCAGCAGGCCGAGTAATAAACCCGCCTGCCACCAGGGCCACTCTTCTCTACGTAGCCAATCCATGGCTAATTCCTTTCAGCGTCAGCAACTGGCGACGGAGCTTTCCGTTGCACAAACAGCTGCCAACCAAAACCATGCAAACCAAGGGTTCGTTCGAAACTAACGCCTGCGCCAACCGCTCCACACAGGAAAGCCGTTGTCGTCACGCAATTTCAAAACTTCGTCGCCCTTCTTCACTTCCGCCGCGATGATCGCCGGTTTGCCGGCAAAAGTGGTCCTCGCGCCCTTCACTTCGACTTTGTCTTTCGCTTCGATCTTGACGTCCTGGTTTTCAAGATACCAGCTGGGACCCAGATGAACGGAGATCGTTTCCTTGTCGGTCTTCACACTCATGTGAAGTCCACCGCTCATCCCCTTGGCAGGCGTAATACGATCCACGTTGGTTACTTCCCCGGTAATCGTTTCCACCGCCTTAGGATCGTACATCTTGTTGTATGGGCTTCCTTGCCCCCATCCGCCGCTGCCGCGCCACATCGTTCCGGGTCCTTTCTGAGCTTCAAAAGTCGTATTTAAATAGCCGCCAGCGATATCGCCTCTTTCACAATTGCGAAAACACGATCGATGAATTCGCGCGAGTAATAATCGTCGGCGCTAACTCTACTCATCACCAATGGATCGGCAATCAAAAAAGACCAGATCCCTGACACGCATAATCATTGTGGTGAGACAAACGAAGGCCAACCGCCAGGGAGGACAATTCAGAATTGAAAGTGGTAGCGCATTCGCAATTCAACCCGATAGTCGTTTTGCTTCTCTCCGTATTCCGTGCCGTTTTTGCCGAGCAGGACGGGCGTCCGGAAGCGCAACTCAAGATTGGTCATCGGGCTGTAGGCGAGCTCGGGGATGACGGTGAGGCTTGCGTCGGTGAGATTCATGATGGATGTGACGGCGGGCGTGAAATAGAGAATATCGAAGGGCTCCTTTTGACTGGCACGAAAATAAAGATAGTGCCGCCCAAAATTGGGCTGGCCGTACGGGCCATCGAGCAATCCAGCCGCGCGTGCCAGTCCGCTGTCGTTTCCGGTGTTTTGAAATGTCCGGTAACTGCGGTCCACGAAAGTGATGAAGTCCTTGATCTGCGACCGGCTGTAGCCGGCACCGTTATGATAATATTCGAGGATGTAAGTGGTCTCCCGCTCGCTCAAGTAACGTAAACCGATCAGTTGGCTAAGCGCGTCGGACTGCGTTTTGAATCCTTGGCCGCTCGCGTTAATCACCATCTTATCGAGATTATTGACCACCGCGAATTCGCCGTGCATTTCCAGATTGGTCGTGAGGTTCTTGGAAAAATCGAAGCCGTAACGAGTCGTCCGGCTCGATCCCGTCAATACCATCAAGTCCAAATCGGTGTCGTAGAGCAATAGATAGAGTTTCGCCGCGAAATTCGTCCTGCGCGGCTCGCCAAATTTGGCATTGACGTATTTGTAAACCGGAATCAGCGCCGTCGTCAGCGTGAGCGTTTTAAGCGGCCCATCGAAGCTGCGGATGTAATCCGCCGTGGCGACGGTCGTTCCCTCCAAGGCCTCTTCGGGATCCTCGGGATTCTTGGGGCGGTCGATGAAGCTCACAGGATTCCATGCGTATCCCTTGCCCCATTTCATCACCTTTTTGCCAGCCTCGAAGATGAAGCTGCTATTGGGCTTGGCCGATGCGTAGGCTTCGAACAACGTAGTATCTTCGTCCCACCCCTCGAAATCGTTGCGCACGTGGGTGTCGGTCTTGAAAAACATCGAGAACCAATCTTTTTTGTAGCTTCCCTGCAGGCGCAGGCGAAAGTTATATTGATCGAAGGGGTTGTCCGGCTGCGATCGATAGAAGCGGGCGCGGGATGCCGCAGAGTCGCGGTCGATACCCAAGAGCGTCGGTTGAAACTCCGCAAAGCCGCCCAGGCTATAGGGCTTGTCCGCTACTTTGTCGACTTCCTTCTGTAACTCTGAAAGATCGATCTCAAACCGATCCTTGTCTTGTGGCTGTTCCTGGGAGAGAAGGTTGGATGCTGGCAACAAAACCGACAGCAGAACTAGCTGTCTTATAAATCGCGCGCAGCGTTTATCGGATGGTCTCGATCTTACCGAGAAATTCCAATGTAAATACTTCATCGGCAACGATCTTCTTTTTGACGTTCGCATACGCGATGATCGACTG
>JAJONK010000141.1 GCA_021323355.1 Deltaproteobacteria bacterium | reverse complement strand
TACTAAATCGTCGCTCGTGGTCTGCCGCAACAAGCGGACTATCCGTTCTGTGGCTCGCAGTCCATTCTCGTCTGGAATCGGGTGGCCGGCTTCGATGATCGCGATTTTCTTCATCGCGACCGCATAGCCATATTTTGCTATGATGGTTCCGCCGTAAAGCCAATCTCCAATCAATTCTACGAGAGCGCGACACATCAGAGCGGAACCTTTCCCCGCCCCGATGACGAAAAGCCGTTTATAACTGCGCAGGGAATAAAGCCGACCGGCGATATCGATAGCCTCGCCAGCGACTTTGAGATGACGTGAAACAGCTTTAGCCGCGTCTGCCGCCGTTAGCGCCGCATTGAATATTTCTCGGGCATCCTGCCGTAATGAAAAAACGGGTTTCATGCCGCTGTACTACAAAAATGTCAAAGCGAATGAAAGCTCGGTATGCGGCGTTGGGCAGGAAAGGGCAGCAGTAAACTGCTGGTTGGCCTTAAACGATGAAAGGTGGAGACTAGAAAAGCTTAAAACCGCCAAAACCATACTCACCAATGGGCTTACCATTGGTGGCATCGTAAATGTCGATAAGCATATTTTTTTCAGGATGACCGGCGAGAAAACGCGAGAAGATCTCGACAAAATTCTCCTTTTCGTCGGGACCTGCCTGCATGAAACCTTCGCCCACGTAAAGCTTGTGGGGTCTTTTACTGCTATCTAATCGGATCCAATAGCGCGAACCGCTGGACCCGACTTGGTCCAACCACTTCCGATATTCCAGAACTCGAGCTTCAATTTCCTTAAACGTAAAGTTCTGAGCAGGAGCGAGAACCGGGAAAAACAATGCGGATGCGAGGAAAAAAACGATCGTCTTTCCTGGCATCCGCATTGACAATCCCTTCTAGCTGAGTTGATTCTAGTTGACTTTGATTTCGACCCGGCGGTTCTTGGACCGGCCCTCCCGGGTTTTGTTGTCAGCGATCGGCTTGCTCTCGCCAAAACCCTGTCCCGAGATTCGTCCGGCATCGACACCCTTCTTCACGACGTATTCCCTGACTGCCGTAACCCGGCGCTCTGACAGCTTCTGATTGTAAGCATCCGAACCGACGTTATCGGTATGGCCTGACAATGTCACCTTGGAATTCTTGTTCTCCTGCATGAAAGCTACCAGACGATCAAGAATCTTAGCCGCTTCCGGCTTGACGTTGCTCCTGTCGAAGTCAAAGAGTACGTCATCGAGAATAATCGTTCGCTCAACCTTAGGCGCCGGTGGTGGTGGCGGCGGTGTTGGTTTCGGCGCCGGAGGAGGAGGCGGAGGTGGTGGTGGCGGCGCTGGCTTCGGCGCAGGCGGAGGTGGTGGAGGAGGCGGCGGAGGCGGTGGCGGTTTTGGCGCTGGTTTCGGATCCTCAGCGATGAGATAAGCTAGACCACCGCAAAGCAAAGCGCCGGTAACTGCGCCGATTGCGGCACCGGCTGCCTCATTTTTGTGGCTACCGTTAATACCTTGATGTGCAGCATAGGCGCCGCCGCCAGCACCCGCGGCGCCGCATGTTAATGCGCCGACCATCGCGGCCTGATTACGCGTCATCCCCGTGCAACCAGCTAAGAAAAAGCCTAGCGCGGTCAACGCTAAATACTTATTGTTTTGCATCTCTCCCTCCCCAAAAAGTAGTGAAAATTTGGGCTACCGTAATATAGGAATTTGTGCTTGTCAAGAAAATTTAAGCATTTACGATCTCCATGTAATCTTTAAGGTTACTACCGTGAAGCTACCGGGAGTAAACTAGATCTAGGGAAAGGAACCCCTCTCGACTACAACCAGTAGTCAAAGATTTTCTTTGAGCAATTCGGCGTCGGAAAATTCCCAGTACACTTGCTCAAATGGTTGCTGTCACTGCTCACATTCCTCCCGCTTGATAATCTACTCGACAGAGTTTGGATACTTCCAGCACTGATGCGAACGCGCCCGTTGGTTGCCCGTGTAATTACCAGCGTGTATGTTCTGGCTGCTTTGAAGCGTTATCTTGTAACGTCAATCCTGGTCTGTGTCACTCTCATCATTCTGGCCTATGGAACGCTCTCTGTATTTTTTAACTCTTCACGATTTGAGCTGTGGTTGGAACGTGAGCTTTCGATTAGGACCGGTTATGAAATCACTTTTGGCGACATCAAGTTCGGATTGCCATTTAAAATAACCGGCGCCGCCCTGACCATCGCAAAATCCGGTCATGTTATAACTACTGCTGCCAACTTGGCGATGAGCGTCAATCCTCTGGATCTTCTGTACAAGACGATTCAGCGAGTGACGATAGAACGCCCGGTGATTCATCTGGAGTTAGAGGAGATACTGAAATCCCCAGCCCAAGCATCTTCACCGCTGCGAATACGTCACTTGGAGATTCGTGACGGCGCCGTCGTTTTAAATACAGCGGACGGTAAGCGCGTTGAATTCTCTTCGATCAATTTGCGCGCCAGAGATCTGAATCTCGGGCAATCGAGCGGCATTAGCTTGAATGCTGACGTGCCACGGCTAAATGCCAAAGCGGAGCTGTTTTTCAATCAGCAGAACGAGGAAACGAAAGTCGATCTGGTCCTTCGCGAAACGTCATCTGAGCGTCTGGTTCCGTTTGCCGGTTCAGACAAGGTAGCAAAAGAAATGTTGCGTCTGGAGGCAAAGCTTACAAGGACTCCGAACGGGACAGCCAGCTTGGCGCTAATCGGCAAATTCAATGACCTAAAAATCGGCCCCAAACCACTGACCGGCGGCCTTGATGCTCGCGTGGTTCCCAACCCGGATTTCACTGAGGCGACAGTGGCGGCGCGTTTTGAGATCGCCGATTTTGCTAACGTCGTCACTGAAGTAAGCGAAGGTCGTCAGGGCGCAGCTGTGGCAACCCTCATGGGCAGCTATTCAGCCATCGATAAGCTCTTGTCAGTGACTGCTTTGAAAATCGCTACCCCGCTCGGCGCGGCTCATGTGCAAGGTAGTGTTAGCACCGGCAGCGACTTGGTTGTCAATCGTGCGCAACTGTCGATTAATAACGTGCCGTGGCAGGTTCTTAAGAGATTCCTGCCCGAGCCTGTGAATCAGTGGACTTACCGTGGAATGGCCGCAGCGGAATTAACCGTCAACGGACCTTGGAAAGCACTGCAAGTGACCGGCGCAATCAGTAGCAACAAATTGGATCTCCATGGCGGTAACTTTTCTTTGGCCGATATCGCTTTACATGCGCCGATCGATTGGACCGCTTCATCGCTCAAACTAAAGGACGTCTCGCTCAAAGGGCAATCGCTCGTATCAGGCGCAAAGGACCGTACTCAAGCCGGCGCCGAGCAGGTGCAGATCAATGGTTCGCTTGCCTACACACCGCAAGCGCCGTTAGTCGTAAATGGGCGAGTTCAAATAAACGGGGGCCGCTTTGCGTCGGCTGACGGCACTAAGCTCGGTGAGAATCTCCTCTTGTCGGGCAGCGTCGAGGTTGTCTCCAATACCGAGCGCCATCCAATGCGGGTCGCCGGCAAGCTGTCGTTACAACGCGGTGAAATGTTATGGGGAAAGTTTTTCGCTGATCTGGGTGGACAACGACCGGTGTTGGAATTCGACGGCGATTATTTACGCGACGACGACAGCGTACGGCTACGTCAGGCCCGGTTAACTCTTGCGTCCACCGGCGGCATCGAGGTTAGCGGCACGATCAATCAGCTGGCGCGGGCGCCATCGGTCGAAATCCAAGCGCACAGCGATAATTTAAGTGCCGGCGGCTTCTTTACTTTTTTCGTTCAGGAAAACTTTAAACGCCAATATCCAATCCTTGATAAGTTAAGCATTGGCGGACAAATCGCTTTTCAGCTTCACGCGCGCGGCAATTGGGACCGCCTGATTACCGAGGGGCGCATGACTTTGCAAGGCGGCGAACTGCGCCGCGGCGCCAATGAATGGGAAATCGGTCCGCTTGCTCTTACCTTACCGTTCCAGGTCAGTTATCCGGAAAAATCAAACAGCGTGAACCGCACTCCGCCCGGAATTCTTTCGATTCGCGGCGGCCGTTTCGGCTCGCGCTCGCTCGAACCGATAACCAGCGCGATTTCCCTATCGAATAATACGTTGATTTTCCACCAGCCAGTTCGACTGGTGATTTTCGGCGGCAGCGTGGAGATCACTAATTTAGCCTGGCCTGACGTTGTCAACGACCCGAAAGCGATGTCTTTTGCTCTCGACTTAAGGCTTTTACAACTCGAGGAATTGACCGATGCTTTGGGATGGCCCCGCTTTAGCGGAACATTGAGCGGAGCCATCCCGCAGATTCGTTCGACCGGAGACACACTGCGCAGCGAGGGTCAGGTACACGCGGACCTGTTCGGCGGGCAACTGCAAATTGATCAAATGGAGATCGAGAATCTGTTCTCCACCGTACCATCGCTCAAATTGGCAGCGCGCTTTCAAAACATCCGCCTGGAGCAAGTTTCCGATACCTTTGCATTTGGCAAGATCTCGGGCATTTTAGAGGGAGCGGTTAACGATCTCGTGATCACGGAGGGGCAACCGGCGCGCTTTCAAGCTCAGGTTGAAACCGTCGACCGGCCGGAAAGTAGTCAGTGGATCAGCGTCGAAGCTTTGAACAAAATCACTATCCTGAGTTCCGGACAAGATTCGAATGTGCTTTACGGCGGTTTAGCCGGATTATTCGACAATTTCCGTTACAGTAAAATGGGGTTCAGGGCGAGCCTGAGAAACGACAGATTAACACTCCGAGGAGTCGAAAGCCGCGACGGCAAAGAATTTCTGGTCGTCGGAACCCTGCTGCCGCCCACGGTTAATATCATCAGCCACACGCAGGAGATTGGCTTCTCTGAGCTGTTGCGAAGACTAGAGCGGATCACGACCGAGAAGCCGCAAGTAAAATAATGGAGGAATGATGCCGGGACGAGTTACAGTGGTTTTATTACTTATTCTGAGTGCCTGCGTTACAGTAAACATCTATTTTCCCGCCGCCGCGGTCCAGCGCGCCGCAGATGAAATAGTTAAAGAGACGTGGGGCGGTTCGAACGGGAAATCGGAGCGCGTTCAGCCTCAGAGTCTGCTGCCATTTGCCCCGCACCGAACCCTCTCGCTCAGCCTGACCCGTGAGGTTTTCGCCCAAGAAGCCGATATCAATGTGTCCAACCCGGCAATCCGCGGACTGAGGGATTCGATAAAGCGCCGCAGCGGAGCCATCAAACCCTATATGGACAAAGGCAGTGCCGGCATCAATCAAGACGGCCTGCTGGTGGTTCGCAGCAGTGAGGGATTAAGCCTCAAAGAGCGTGCTGAAGTGCAACAGCTGATCGAAGCCGAGAACCGCGACCGCGAAGCGCTGTACGCGGAGATTGCAAAGGCCAACAATATTCCTCCTGATGCGGTGCCGAAGATTAAGGGAATTTTTGCCAAGAGCTGGATAGATCAGGCTCAAACGGGCTGGTGGATCCAGGACTCGCAAGGAAATTGGAAAAGGAAGTAAGCGCCGAATCCACGCTGCTGCTAATAGGAGTATTAATTGTCTTTCAGCTTGGCCTCTTATCCTTTCCCCAGTTCCTGCGAGCGTTTAGTCGCGCTGACAACCGCTTCCATCACGATTCCTTTAAGAGAGTTCTGCTCTAGGGCATACAGGCCTGCGATGGTAGTGCCGCCCGGCGAAGTCACCTCGTCTTTGAGTTCGCTCAGGTGTTTGGCACTATCGAGCGCCATGCGCGCAGCGCCATAGACAGTATGAAGCGCAAGCTTGAGCGCCACCTCGCGCGATAAACCAACTTTGACGCCGCCATCCGCCAGAGCCTCAATGAAAAGGAAAACATAGGCCGGCCCGCTACCGCTCAGCCCGGTGACCGCATCCAAATCCTTTTCCTCGACGAGCAAGCCAATCCCGAAACTGTTGAGAATCGCACCAACGATTTCCAAGTCCTGCGGCGTAGCGTGCGCCCCTCCTGCGTAAGCCGCGGCACCGGCGCCAACCACGCAGCAAATATTGGGCATCACACGGACGACGCGAGCCCCAGGCACCAAGCCGGCTTCAATGCGGGAAAGCGGCACGCCCGCTGCCACGGAAACCAGCAGCTTCCCTGCGCCAAAACTTTTTGCCATTTGCTCCACGACCGAGTCGAGAATCTGCGGCTTGACGGCCAAGATCACGACATCGGCAAAGTCACAGAGCTGTCGATTATCCGCTGTTACACCGATTCCCAACTCGTTGCCGATGGCCCGCCGCAAAGCATCGCTGACATCGCTGGCCATAACCTGATCGTTAGTTACGAGACCCGACTGAATGATACCTCGCGCAATTGCCGAACCGATCTTCCCCGCCCCGACAATGCCGATCTTTCCAGTTACCATGAGATTTCTCCTCCAGCCAATTCCGCTCATGCCAAAATAGAGCGTACCGGCAGGAACTGCAAAGTCGTCCGGGAGCGCAAAGGACAAAGGCCCATGGCGCTGAGCCAATGGGCCTTTGTCTTTGTCTAGGTGAGACAGCAAAGCCAAATCTAATACTTCTTACCGATAGATTGGAGGCCTCTCCATGCTTCGACGTCGTCAGGGCTGAATGCCAAGACTTCGCGGAATTTCCGTTCCGCCTCCCCAGTCCGGCCAAGCTGGGCATAAGCCTGACCCAGTATTCGTCGCCAATC
>JAJONK010000140.1 GCA_021323355.1 Deltaproteobacteria bacterium | reverse complement strand
GCCGCGGCGGGCGTCGCCGGCTTCTTGGGTTGGCCTTGCCTCATGGTGGTCGGCATGGGCGTGCTGTACCAGCATTACGGAGCTCTTCCGTATGTGCAGCAGGCACTTACGGGCATGTCAAGCGTAGCAGCAGGGTTGCTGCTCGCGACTGTGATCAAGTTGGCAGCGGTGTTGCCCCGAAATTGGCGGCCCTGGCTATTCGGCATACTCGCGTTCGTCGCCGTCGGCATCATGCGCTGGCCGCTGCTGTGGGTCATGGGTGCTCTCGCGCCCTGGGCTGTGTTCGCGGCCTGGAAAGAGCCCGAGTGATGGATCGGATTGACCTCGGCGGGCTGTTTGTTCATTTTCTCATCCTTTGGTTTTTGGCCATCGGCGGTCCGTCGACAATCCTGCCGGACATCCACCGCTACTTGGTGGAAGTGCACCATCTGTTGACCAACGCGGAGTTTGTCGAGCTCTACACCTTGGCGCAGGTGGCGCCCGGACCCAACGCGATGTACGTTACCCTGATCGGCTGGCACCTGGCGGGATGGAAGGGCGTCGCCGCGACGACGATCCCACTCTTGATCCCCGCGACCACTCTCACTTTGCTCGTCGGCCACTTAAACGAGCGCTATCCCAACGCCCGGGGCCCTCGCGCCATTCGCCGGGGCTTGATGCCGATTACGATCGGACTGGTGTTCGCGAGCGCGACGATCCTGATGCGCGCGGTAAATCACGACTGGCGCGGTTACTTGATCACGCTTCTCACCGTCGCCGTGGTCCTGCGCAAGCCATGGAATCCTCTTTGGCTGTTCGCCGCCGGCGCACTGGCGGGCATAGCCGGGTTCGTCTGAGCAGGCGGCAACGCCATCGCTGTATCACTTTGAACTGAGCACCTGCTTCAAGCCGCGTTGTTGACTCGTTGTCCGAATATCGACTACTCTCCGCGACAGCAGACAGAGGTGCGCGAATTTCGGCTCGTATCCAAGCAACCAAAAGATTGATTTTGGAAACATCATCTCGATTCATCGGTCGTAGCATCAAGCCCGATAAATCCAATCGCTTCATCACAGGAGACGGCATGTACGTTGGCGATGTTCGGCTGCCGAACATGCTTCATGCCGCTTTGGTGCGGAGCGTTCACGCGCACGCGCGTATCCGCGACGTCGATGTCAAGGAAGCTCTTGGTCTCGACGGAGTCGTTGGCGTCTGGACCGGGCGCGAGATCGAGGGTCGAATATCCCCGTTTCCGGAAAGCTTCGAGATCCATCCGGCGCGCTGGTTGGAAGGCGTGAAGCCGGTGCTGCAGGGCCCGCGACCGACGGCTCTGGCACAGGGAAAGGTTCATTATGTCGGCGAGCCGGTAGCCATCGTTGTTGCCGAAGATCGCGCCAGAGCGGAAGACGCCGTCGATGCCGTTGCGGTTGAGTATCAAGAGTTGCCGGTCGTGGCCGATCCCGAAGAGTCGCTTCAACCGGGCGCACTCCTGATCCACGAAGGATCCAAGAATAACGTTGTCTTCGGCTTCTCGATCGAAAAGGGCAACGTCGATCAGGCGTTGGCCGCTGCTCCTTACACATTGCGCGAGCGCTTCCGTCATCACCGCTACTGCGCCGCGCCTCTGGAATGCCGCGGCGTACTCGCCTGGGTCGAGCCCAAAACAAACATCCTCACGGTCTGGTCCTCGACGCAGATGCCTCATCTGGTACGGCGACAAATCGCCGCACAACTCGATCTTCCCGAAGAGGCGGTGCGGGTGATCGCGCCGGATATCGGCGGCGGATTCGGTCCCAAGGTATTCCCCTATCCGGAGGAAATGCTTGTCCCGTTCCTGGCGCTTGAGCTCGGCCGCCCCGTGAAATGGATCGAGGATCGCACGGAACATTTCATCAGCACCGCGCACGGGCGTGACCAGCTCCACGACGTCGAGATGGCATTCGACGAGACCGGCCGGATCTTGGCGCTTCGCGACCGGTTCCTGCTCGATAACGGGGCCTACAATCCGATGGGATTGACGGACGCGTACAACACCGCCGCTCATATTCAGGGTCCGTACAAAATACCCAACTTGTCGGTGACCGGCACCTGCGTTTCAACCAACAAAGTCCCCAACGCGCCCTACCGGGGCGCCGGACGGCCGGAAGCCGTGTTCGTGATGGAACGCGCGATCGACATTATTGCGGCGCGCCTGGGACTCGATCCTGCCACAGTGCGCCGGCGCAATTTTGTGCAGCCTGAGGAGATGCCCTATCACGCCGGAATATTATACCGTGACGGCGAACCGATCTGTTACGACAGCGGGAACTTTCCTGAGACACTGAAGCGCGCGCTGGAGGCGGCACATTACGATGAGCTGCGCCAGCGACAACGGGAAGCGCGCCAACACGGGCGCTATCTCGGCATCGGCATCGGCTGTTATGTCGAGGGCACCGGTGTCGGTTCTTTCGAGGGCGCCAAAGTGCGCATCGACGCTTCCGGTCAGCTCATCATCGCCACCGGCGCCACCGGGCATGGGCAGGGTCACGAAACCGTTTACGCGCAGATCGCCGCCGACCTGTGGGGAGTGAGTCTCGACAGAGTCAGACTCATCGAAGGCGATACCGCGTCAATACCATTCGGCTGCGGCACTTTTGGCAGCCGCAGCACCGTCAACGTCGGATCCGCCATCTATGGCGCCTCCGTCCGCGTTAAGGAAAAAGTGCTGCGGCTGGCCGCGCACATCCTGGAAGGCAACCCGGATGATTTGGAATTGGGCGAAGGAAAGGTTTTCATCCGGGGAACGCCGCAGCGATCGATCTCGTTTGGCGAGCTGGCGCGCGCGGCCGTACCGGGATGGGCCTCGAAGCTGCCCGACGAGTTGGAACCCGGTCTGGAAGCGATTTTCTATTTTGTGCCGCCGACGGTGACATGGGCCAACGCCGCCCACGTTGCGGTGATTGAAGTGGACGTGCAGACGGGTGGCATCAAACTATTAGACTACATCGTCGCCCACGACGCCGGCAAATTGATCAACCCGTTATTAGTAGACGGCCAAATCCATGGGGGCGTTGCGCAGGGGATCGGCGCCGCGCTCTATGAAGAGATCGTTTACGATCCGAATTGCCAGATGCTGAGCGGCAGTTTCGTAAACTATCTTTTGCCCGGGTCGATGGAGGTGCCATCTATCAAGACGGTTCACCTGGAATCGCCTTCACCGCTAAACCCCTTGGGAGTCAAGGGATTGGGTGAGGGCGGCGCCATCGCTCCCCCGGCGGCAATTGCCAATGCGTTGGCTGACGCGCTCCTGCCATTGGCGACGCCAGTGAACGAAATCCCTTTAACGCCGGAGCGGGTGATGCAGATTCTCGCGCGCAAAGAGGTCAACGTTGAAGCCGGCGCCGTTTGAATACATCGCCGCTGAAAGCCTCGAGGAAGCTTTAACTGCTTTACAGCTAAATAGTCCGGAGGGGAAAATTCTCGCCGGAGGTCAGAGTCTCTTGCCGCTGCTGAATTTGCGGCTGACCAAACCGAAAATCCTCGTCGATCTCAACGCCATCTCCGGCCTCGACGGCATTCGTGAAACGCCGGGAAGTTTAGCGATCGGCGCTATGACGCGCCAGAGCAAGATTGAGGACTCATCGCTGGTGCGCGAGAGGTTGCCGATACTTGCCGAGGCGATCCGATACATAGGTCATGTGGCCATTCGCCACCGCGGCACGATCGGTGGAAGCCTTGCTCACGCCGATCCCGCGGCCGAGCTGCCCGCGGTAGCTCTGGCCCTCGATGCGAAGTTCGCGATCGCCGGCAGAGGAGGCGATCGCATCATTTCCGCCGAGGAATTTTTTCTCGATTTTCTGACCACCGCTCTGGCTCCGGATGAGATTCTTCGGCAGATCGTCTTTCCGGTCCTTCGACCTTTTTCCGGTTACGCGCTCGAAGAGGTCGCCCGGCGCCACGGCGACTTTGCTATCGCCGGCGTTGTCGTCATCGTCGATCTTGATGACGCCGGCAAGATCGACGAAGCGCGTGTCGCGCTTTTCGGCGTAGCCCCAACGGCGGTGCGGGCGCGCCAAGCGGAGCGCGCCTTACTCGGACGAGAACTCGATGACAGTGGGATCGCCGATGCAGCTGCGCTTCTCGAAGAGGTCTTGGATCCGCCCGCGGATATTCGCGCATCGAGCGCCTATCGCAAGCATGTCGCCGCGATACTGCTGAGCCGGGCGCTCAAGAGAGCGGTTCAACTCTGCCAGACCAGACGAATATTATGACGGCGAAACACGCCATCGCGATCACGGTCAACGAAAAACGCTACGAGGCAGTCGCTGAGCCGCGGATGTCGCTCGCTGATTTCCTGCGCGATCAGCTTGGCCTTACCGGGACTCATCTGGGCTGCGAACAAGGAATATGCGGCAGCTGTACGGTTCTTTTCAACGGCGAGACGGTTCGTGCCTGCTTGCTTCTCGCCGTGCAGGCAAACGGCGGAGTGATCCTTACGGTCGAGGGACTGGCTGCGCGAGCGGAGAGCGGTCAACGGCTTCATCCTATTCAACAGGGATTTCTCGAGACGGCGGGCTTTCAGTGCGGTTTTTGCACGCCGGGCTTTCTTATGACCGTTTATGAGTTGCTCAAGGAAAATTCATCTCCGTCGGAAGACGAAATACGCGAGCGCTTGAGCGGCAACCTGTGCCGCTGCACGGGTTATCAAAATATTATTGACGCCGTTCTATGGGCGGCGGAGCGCCTCCGGGGCCAGGCGAGCCGGTGATGGCAACCATTTTGCGCCTCAAGGACATTGGCAAGATCTGGCACATCGAGCGCACCAAAGAGCAGGTGGTGGCGCTGGGCGGCATCAGTCTGGATGTCGAGCAAGGCGAGTTTCTTGTTTTTGTTGGGCCGTCCGGCTGTGGCAAATCGACTCTGCTTCAGATCATCGCCGGATTGGAGGAACCTGGTAGCGGCACTATCGAATTCAGCAAATCTGCCGATGGTCACAAACAAACCGGCATGGTGTTTCAGGAATACGCGCTTTTCCCCTGGCGCACGGTCCTGGAAAACATCGTCTTTGGTCCGGAAGTGAGAAGCGTACCGAGAAGACAGCGAGAAGCCAATGCGCAGAAACTGATCGAGCTGGTTCATCTTAGGAGCTTTGAACATCGTTATCCTCACGAGCTGTCCGGCGGCATGCGCCAGCGCGTGGCGCTGGCGCGCGCGCTGGCTAATGATCCGGCCATTTTGCTGTTCGACGAACCGCTCGCTTCTCTGGATGCCCAGACGCGCAAGGTGTTGCAAATCGAGCTTGTACGCATCTGGCAGGAGACTAAACGGACCTTCATCTATGTGACCCATGCGCTAGAGGAGGCCGTGCTGCTCGGCGATCGCGTGGTTCTTTTCACCGCTCGACCCGGCCGCATAAAGGAACTCGTGCCGGTGCGGCTGCCGCGGCCGCGGAGCATTACCGGCACGCGCGAGGTTGAGCTGCTCGAATACCTTTCCGAGCAGATTCGCGAAGAGGTGGAGCGGTCGCTTAAAGCAGAGGGACTCACGTGAGGTGGCCTGACGCCGTTTCGCTTCTCGCGTTTCGAGTTTCAACCCGACCCAAAACCCAAGACCCGAAACCAGGAATAGTTCGCGGAGGTTTTATGAAAGCTCTGTGGAGACGCTATCGGCCGCTGCGGATCGTTTCCCCGATCGCTTTCCTGCTGATCTGGGAGGGCGTGGTGCGGCTCGGCGGAGTCAACCAGCTACTGGTGCCCCCGCCAGCGGCGGTTCTTCGCACGATGGTGGAATTGACGCTGAACGGCCAATTGCTATGGGCCGTCGCCGTGAGTCTCCATCGCGTATTGCAGGGGTTTATTTATGGTTCGCTTCTCGGAATCTTATTGGGGTTGCTAGTCGGCTGGTTCCGCGCCGTCGAAGACGCCGTCGATCCGCTCGTGGGCGCGATTTACCCGATCCCGAAGTCGGCGCTGTTTCCGCTCTTTATGCTGTGGTTTGGTCTCGGTGAAACGTCGAAGGTCATGACGATCATGATCGGTGTAGTTTTTCTGGTCCTGATCAACACCGTTACCGGAGTAAAAGCGATTGATCCGGTGCTCCTCAAGGCGGCGCGAGATCTCGGCGCAAACCAACGGCAGATTTTTATGAAAGTCGTCATTCCAGGGGCCTTACCCAATATCTTTACCGGCCTCAGGCTGGGCGCCGGCACGGCCTTGATCCTGGTTTTTATTACCGAGATCGAGGCGACCAAGGCGGGACTCGGCTTTCTACTATGGGAATCGTATCAGTTGCTCCTCGTTAAGCAGGTATTCGCTTGCACCGTCGCCTTTGGCATTCTCGGCATTCTGAGCAGCTGGAGCTTGCAATGGCTCGAGCGGGTGACTTGCCCGTGGAAGCGCTCCTAGGGCGCGGTGGTGAAAAAGCGCATCTACTTCGTTCCGCTCGTCCGATTTCGCGTAAACGTACAGGAGTACGCCTCCGCTCATCGATCTTCGCGCGCCTCGTAGCTGGACCTTTTTGACCAGCGCGCCCTTGATTTCTTCCTCGGCGCCTCCGCCTCCGCGCTGAAAAGTTTCTCTTCTGTCTCTGCATTGCATTGACACGTGTCGAATGGGCGTGGTACATGCGCCTTGAACGCCTGATACCGGGGCCACGAAAGATACCGTCTTTCAAGGAGAGAAAAATGGCCGAGGAAAGAATGATAAATGTACAATCACTCTGGCATTTGGCTCTGATCATCGCGCTTGCTCTATCGCCTTCGGCGGCGCGAGCGCAGTCGGAAACCGTGAAGCTTGGAGATCTGGCGGCAATTTCCAACGCCGCCGTTTACATCGCCGTCGAGAAGGGGTTTTTCAAGGAGCAGGGCGTCGTCACGGACATTACCAACTTCGCCTCGGCGGCAAAGCAGGTTCCCGCGCTGGTGGCGGGTGAGCTGGAAGTTTCGGTCGGTTCCGCTACCGCCGGACTTTTTAACGCCGTCGCCCAACAAGCGCCGTTTCGCATCGTCGCGGACAAGGGTCAAGCGCGGCAAGGGTACGGATTTTCCCTATTGACGGTGCGCAAGGATTTAGTCGATTCAGGACAAGTGAAAAGTTTCAGAGATCTCAAAGGAAAAAAGATCGCGATCCTGGCCAAGGGTAACATCCAGCACTATCTCGTGGGCAAGATGGCCGAAGAAGTCGGCCTCACCATCAACGATGTCGAGCTGACCTTTCTTAATGCCGCCAGCCAGGTGACGGCTTTTGAGACCAAAGCCATCGACGCCGCCTATGCGGTGGAGCCCTGGGCAGCCCGCTTTGCGGAGCGCGGGGTCGCCGTTCCCTTTCGCACTCCCGATCAGGTCAAAGGCCTGGGTCCGGTCCAGGTCGGCGTCATTATCTATTCGGGTAAATTCATCAACGAGCGCCGGCCCGTGGCGCAACGTTGGATGAATGCCTATCTCAAGGCAGCCGAGGTTTTTCATAAGAACGGAACGAAGGATCCCGAGATCGCGGCGATTCTGGAGAAATACACCAAGGTACCTGCCAAAGTCATTCAGACGGCCATTTCGCCGTATCAAGATCCGAGCGGCAAGCTGCTCGTCGAGAATCTGGCGGATCAAGCCGAGTGGTTCACCAAGAACGGCATGCAGCAGAAAATCAGCATTGACAACGCGCTGGATCTGAGTTTTTTGAAATGAAACCGAAGACGCCATTTGGGCCAAAATCGTAGCGTCTCCCTCGTCACCACCGCGAAAGCCGCAATCCAGTGTTCCTGGTTTTCCTGGATTCAGCCTCTCCCGCGCTGTCGGCCGTTCGGTGGAATGACGGAACCTATGCTGCAAAATTTGCGCCCCAGCGGTCACATTGGCTGAGAAGGAATCTCCTGTGGCAAAAGATTTAAGGCAATTTCTAAACGAGGTGGAAGCGGAAGAGCCGGATCAGGTACTACGAGTGAAGAAGGAAGTTGATCCACACTTCGAAGTGACGGGAGTGCTCGCCCAATTGGAAAAGGAGCGAAAATTTCCCATCGTCATCTTCGAGAAGGTGCGAGGCTCGGCTCTGCCGGTCGTAACCAACGTTCATGCCGACGCCCGCCGTTTGTTCCGAGCCATCGGTCTCAAAAACGGAACGCTGCCGGAATTCATCCGCGAGTACTCTGCCCGGGAGGACTCTCCCAAGTCGCCGGCACTGGTCAAAGAAGCGCCGGTGCAAGAGGTCGTCGTTACCGGGAAAGATGTAGACGTAACCCGCCTGCCGATTCTGACTTACCATGAAAAGGATGCCGGCCGTTACATAACCGCGGGTTTTGGCATCATGCGAGATCCGGATTCAGGGGTACGCAACGCCGGCATTTACCGGCTCATGGTCCACTCTCAAGATAGTTTCGGCGTCCAGCTATCGGAAACCGCCCACGGCCACTATATCTGGCAGATGTACGAGCGCCAAAATAAGCCCACGCCCATGGCGGTGGCGATCGGGCATCACCCGGCTTTTTATGTCGGCTGCCTTTCCTTTACTTCGCTGGAGACCGACGAATTCTCCGTGGCGGGCGGAGTCATGGGCGAGCCGGTAGAGCTGGTGCCCTGCCAAACCATCGATTTAGAAGTTCCGGCTCACGCCGAGATCGTGCTCGAGTGCGAGATTCTTCCCAAGTTGCGCAAGGCCGAAGCGCCGTTCGGCGAATATCCGGGAACCTACGGACCGCAGCGCAATAACCCGATCGTCCAGGTCAAGGCCATCACCATGCGCCGCGATGCGCTCTACCAATCGAGCTTCGTGGGTCATGCCGATAACCTCCTGCTTTCGGGCATCGTTCGCTCGACGGTCATCATGAAGATAGTAAAGATGGCGTCACCTAAAGTCCGAGCGGTGCATGTCCCGACGTCAGGCAGGTGCCGTTTCATCTGCTACGTTTCCATAGAGAAGATCATCGAAGGGGAGCCCAAGAATGCCGCGATGGCGGCGTTCGCCGCCGACCCATTTCTCAAATACGTCGTTGTGGTGGACCAAGATGTTGATATCCTGAACGACGAGGAAGTGCTGCACGCGATCGCAACCCGAGTCCGCGCCGATACGGATATCTTCATGGTAACGAATGCCAAGGGTTCGCCGCTCGATCCCGCGTCTTATGACCCGGCGGGAGGTTCCCATCTTGTGACTAAGATGGGCATCGACGCCACCCGCAAGGCCAACTATCCCGAGGAGATCCGCGTTCCCGGATCGGAAAACATTAAGCTCGAAGACTATTTCCCCGGCCGGCGTTCAGCGCATTAGCGGGCTGCTGAAAAAAATCCGTATGCTTCGTTGCGCTGAATCGCTCACTCGAATCCGTCTTCGTGATACGTGTTCGTGTTGGTTTCGAAATTCTCGATCACGTTTTCACGAACACGCGCGCACACCAATCCGCCTCCCCCTCTGGACCTCTTTGAGCAGCCAGTAAACGGCGGCTTCTAAGCCGCAGAATCACCCGCCCAGGGCCGGCATGACTTCGCGGGTGAAAAGATCGAGTGATTCTTGGCAAGCTTCACGGGAGATTCCCGGCACCGAGAATCGGCAGACGAGATATTTGATTCCTAATCTTTCTTGGAAGCGAGTGATTTCCTCCAGGCAGATTTTCGGGTCGCCTAGAATAATCCGGTGTTTGGCAAGTCGCTCAATTGTGAGCTGCCCCTCCGGCCGTTTGACCACCGGGTGGGGCCAGCGGAAGTACATCCTTTCAAACGCATTGATAAACGGGTCTCCCGCCGAGCTGATTGCTTTCTTGGTGCTGCTCGCTACGAAGACGTAGCGGAACAAGGCCACCTCGCCGTCACCTTTCCCCGTGTCACTGCACGCTTTTCGATACAGCTCCGCGCAGGGTGCGATCTCTTGGAGATTGGCCGACGGCCCGACCAACCAGGCGTCTCCGAGTCGCGCCACCCGCCGGACCGCCGGTTCTGCCCAGGCGCCGAACCAGATCGGCGGGTTTGGCCGCTGCACGGGCCGGGGCGCCACCGTTGCATTGTCCAGTTGATAATATTTTCCGCGATGCGTGACGTTTTCTTCCGTCCAGAGCCGGCGAAGTAACGCAGCGCTCTCCTCCAGCCTGCCGCCTCGCTCCCTGAGTGAATAACCAAAGGCGGCGAATTCCTCCGGCGCGTAGCCAGCGCCAACGCCCAGGATCAAGCGCCCGCCGGAAATCACGTCGACCATCGCGCCTTCTTCGGCAACCATCATCGGATGATACAGTGGCAGCAAAAGAACGCCCGTGCCCAAGCGGATGCGCCGTGTCCGGCTGGCGATGGCGGCAAGTCCGATGAGCGGTGCGGGGTACAAAACCGGATTGTTGTGGTGCTCGCCCAGCCAGATCGAGTCGAATCCGGACGCCTCTGCTCGCTCACATTCGCGCAGCGTCTCCTCAAAGCTCGCTTGCCCTTGGAGCGGGCTTAGACCGATTTTTACGGCACGCTCCATGTTCATCCGTTTTCCGATCTGGCAATTTGCTTTCGTCTAATCCTGCGACCTCGCGCTGGCGATCTGCGCCTGTGCTTACCACAGTATACGAAAGCGTCACAACCTCAACGATCAATACCTCGGCGCAGCTCTCGGATTTTTCAGCCAGCGGTATATCTTCGAGGCACAGCGTGCTATTTTATCGAAATAGGGCCTCAGACAATGCGCCGCGGCGCGCAAGCATCATCGATCACGCGAATGCTTCACTACGGGTGATGCCGGCAGCGAACTATCGGGACTCTTCATAAAATGATCGATAACCCATTCTGGACCGTCACCTTGCCGGAGATGCTCGACGTCGTCTTTGTCGCTATTCTCCTCTACACAGCCATTGTTTGGGCGCAACAGACCCGCGCCGCTTTTGTGGTTCGAGGAATTTTAATCCTCGGTTCCATTTACATTATCGCCAAGTACCTCGATCTGCAGATGACTGCATGGATTTTTCAGGGTTTCTTCGCGATTTTCTTGATCATGATCGTAGTGATCTTTCAGGAGGAATTGCGCCAGTTATTCGAGCGCATCGCGGTCTGGAGCCTGGCGCGGAAGAGAACCCCGACTTTGGGTTCGAGCACTTCAGACGTCCTGGTTCGCACCGTAGCCGATCTCGCCAAGGAACACGTCGGCGCGTTGATCGTCATCCGCGGCAACGATCCGCTCGAGCGACATATCACCGGCGGAATCCCTCTGGACGGCAAAGTGAGTGCGCCGCTGCTGAAGAGCATTTTCGATCCCCATTCACCGGGGCATGACGGCGCGGTTCTGGTGGACCAAGATAACATCTCGAGATTCGCGGCTCACCTACCGCTATCCAAGGATCTCAGACAACTTGCCAACGTCGGCACCCGGCACTCGGCGGCTTTGGGATTGGCGGAACTAACCGACGCCCTATGTATCGTCGTGTCCGAAGAGCGCGGCACAATTTCAGTGGCAACGGAGGGCAAGCTTCGCGAAGTACAGAACATACAAGAGCTTGGCGCCGTTCTCGAAAGCTTTTTGCAATCGAAGTTTCCATCATCGACGGAAAACCATTTCGCCTTACCGCTTTTTCGCGAGAACTGGATCGCCAAAGCCATCGCCATCGCGCTGGCAATTGGGTTTTGGTACATCTTCGTGCCCGGTTCTAAGACGGTCGACGTCAGCTATACGGTTCCGGTAAGCGTTGAGAATCTTCCCCCCGATCTTCAAGTGGAAGACATCGAGCCGCCGGTGGTAAACGCTACCTTTCGCGGGCCGCGGCGGGCTTTTTATCTGTTTAATTCGAGCAAGATCAAAGTCGCAATCGACGTATCCATGGCGGAGCTTGGGCGGCGAACCTTCACGATTTCAGAGAAAAACATTCAATATCCGAAAGAGCTCACGTTGCAGGACGTCAGCCCTTCGACCCTCAGGCTGTCGGTGCGAAAGGTTCCAAACGCCAACGATACTAACCGCGGCTAGCTAATGAGTCCGGCTAATGACGACGCGATTACTTGATGGCTCCGCGCCGAGACCAACGACACGGCCAATACTGACGAAGGCAGATCTCGGAAGGTGAAAGTGCTTTCGCAGTCGTTCCTTTACAGAAGGGGATTCAGCGACAACCCGGAAAGAAGCGGTGCGCTTATGATCGAGTTCGAAGGAAGAAAAATACCTGTCGAGTTAAGTGAAATCGTTGACCCGAGCCGCTCGGTACTGCTGGTTTGGGACATGCAAAACGATCAGGCCGGCGGTGCATTCAACAAACAAGATTTAATACGCAACAGCCCGCCGGTAATTGCCGC
>JAJONK010000139.1 GCA_021323355.1 Deltaproteobacteria bacterium | reverse complement strand
GGTCCAAATCGGTTCAGCCGCGCAAGGCTGGCTCAGCGAGCTTGAGCCGATTTCCGCTTGGGGATTTATCGCACAACCCAGCTTGAGCTGGGCGGTAAGCCGGTTAAAGCGCCGCTGTTTCGAAGCTTGCCATTTAACTACTCTCCTGATTAACGCGATCTCCTTCAAAACATTATAATCAGGGACTTCCCCTCCACCTGATGGTTTTCAACCCCGCTGATAAAATACCACCTCTTCATTTCCGAGGTTCCCATCCGTGAACCGTCAGTCCTACAGAAAAGTTTCGTATCAGGTTCCCCCCGAGAAATTCGCAGACGCCAACGGTCACTCACGTCCGGTCTTTACAAAGCCGTCACGCGTACTTAAATTACGCCTCCTTGTTTTATACACGAAAGGAACCCATGAAACCTGCATTGCATCTTGTCTCCAACGAAAATTTCAGCGCAATGGAGTCCGCAAGTCATCCGCGTATGGATGATGCCGCTTTACTCGATGCCTACTCCGCAGCGGTCATTGAGGCAGCGGAAAAAATCAGCCCCTCTGTGGTCAATATAGAGATCGAGCATAAGGCCGGTGATCCCGCGCGCAATCGTTCACGCGGTCCGAATCCGCTGAGAGGGAGCGGATCGGGTTTTATCTTTACGCCCGATGGATTCATCCTGACCAATAGCCATGTGATTCATCGTGCCGATCGCATCGATGTAGCGCTCTCGGACGGGCGGCGCTATCCGGCACGTTTGATCGGTGATGATCCTGACACTGATTTGGCCGTGATCCGAATCGATGCGCCGAATATCGCGGCTGCCCAACTCGGCGATTCCAACGGCTTACGAGTCGGCCAGCTCGCTGTCGCCGTGGGCAATCCCTATGGCTTTCAATGCACCGTCACAGCCGGGGTGGTGAGCGCGATGGGGCGATCACTGCGCTCGAATTCAGGCCGTCTGATTGACAATGTGATCCAGACTGACGCCGCGCTCAATCCGGGAAATTCCGGCGGACCGCTGGTGAGCTCCCGGGGAGAAGTGATTGCCGCTGGTGAGCTCCCGGGGAGAAGTGATTGGCGTCAATACAGCGATCATCTTGCCGGCCCAAGGCATCTGCTTTGCCATCGCCGTCAACACCGCAAAATTTGTTGCTGCGCGGTTGATTCGAGATGGGCGGGTCCGGCGGAGTTTCTTGGGAGTCGCCGGCCAAAATGTCACTATTCCTCGTTCGGTCGCGCGCCAGTTGAACATGGCGACAGCGAGCGGCGTGCTGGTTTTGTCGGCGGAGAAAGACAGCCCCGCACAAAAAGCAGGACTCTTGGAAGGAGACGTGATTATTGCGATGGACGGCGAAGCGATCAAGGGCGTGGACGATTTGCACACGCACTTGACGGACGAAACAATCGGCGTCGAAACCGCGCTGACGATCCTCCGGCGTTTCGCGAAGATCACGGTCCCGGTCGTTCCCGCAGAAATCCGACCGGTAGCTTAAGCAATCTACACTTAGACTGCGTCCCGCAGAGACTAACCGCCGAGGCCCAGAGAGCGCAGAGACGATAGTGGGCATTCTCCGCGCCTCGGCGGTAAATATTTTTGGTTGGCCAGTACATCAATCTCATAGGCGTTATCGCCGACCACGAATGCGGGCGCGGGTCTGGAATCAGCAAACATGCTTGCCGGTTATAATTTGCACCTGCCTCTTCAATCAATTCATCAGGCGATAAGTTGACGGACCGCGGTATAGAGCAGTTGCAAGCTGAGAATCGTCAGAGTCGTCTTGAGGGCGATGCGAAAGAGCCGCTCCGGCAGGCGATTGAGCGCCAGCTTACCGGCATAGCTACCGATAAAACTGCACAGAACCAGCCCGACCAGCAGCGGGACATAAGGACCGAAGGCAAAACCGAGCACCGCAAAGCTCACGATCTTGAGACCATGCTGGATCGTCATCACCACAGAGTGTGTGCTAACAAACTGGTGGCGCCCCTGGCATGCGGGAGCGACAAACGCTCCCACCAACACACCGGTCCCGCCCACGAACATGGTCACGATCGTGGTGATCACGCCGACGACGAAAAATTTGATTCTGCCGGTGGAAGCGCTTTGGAACTTCGGCGCCCAAGTCGAGGCTAAAATGAAAAGCGCGATAACGATCTGCAGCAAATACTTCGGCAGCGCGACGACAACTTGAGCGCCGAGAGCAGCGCCGATGATGGAGCCGATTAAAAACGGCGCCACAATCGACATCAAAGTTTGACGCCAGCTTAAAACCGCCCGGCTTAGGTTTGAAGCAAGCTGCACCACACCATGAATCGGCACCAACACCGTCGGCGATAAGAGATTCGCCATGGTCGCAAGAACCAAGACGCCGCCGCCAAGCCCTAGCGCCCCGGCAATCAGGCTTCCCAAAAAAGATACGCCGCAAAGAACTAGAAATCCGGCCGGCGAAAGATTAGTGCCCTGGGTGAGAAGTTCGAGGAGGTGATTCACGATTTATGGCGTATGCATCGAGGTCGCCAAAGCCTGTCGCAAGCATGACAATATAAATATTGGACAGCGAATTTTGTTATTCAGGCGGATTTCAAATTTTTCGACTCGCTGTTGCTCATCGGAAACTCTTATTGGAGTCGTCCTCACCGCCAATCAACAGACGAACAACGATGGAGCCATGCTGTACCGCGGCGGGTTACGGAGGGGCTAAATGATCCCTGCGTCTTTAAGTTGCTTCAAGCGTTCTTTGGATAAGCCAAGCTCCTTACCATAAATCTCTTCATTGTGGGCGCCCATTTTGGAGCCAAGAAAATCTACTGAACCTGGTGTCGCAGAAAACTTGGGCACCACGTTCTGCACGATAGCTTCGCCGAGGTCCGGGTCGGGCACCCGCACCATCGCTTCGCGCGCGCGATATTGAAGATCGCGGAAGGCATCTTCCATGTCGAATACGGCCGAGTAGGCAACGCCGAACTTGTCGAATTGCTCGATCACCTCGTCACGCGTGTGCTCGCCGATCCATGCGCCGACGATGCCGTTGCATTCGACCGAGTTTTCCACCCGTGCTGGATTGTCGATGAACTTGTGATCGGTGATCAGATCCTTGCGCCCGATCGCATCGGCAAGCCGCTCCCAGACATTCTGCGTGCTCGCCGCCAGGGTTAGATATTTGCCGTCCCTGGTCTTAAACATCGAGCTGGGCGCCACGTAAGCGACCCGATTGCCGGTGCGCATGTGTACCGTCTTCATCTGGTCGTACTGAATCGGATCGAAATCCAAAAAACGAAAGACCGCTTCGAAAAGTCCGAGATCGATCACCTGCCCTTCGCCACCGTGGAGATCACGATGATACAGCGCCATCATGATCGATAACGATCCGAAGATCCCGGCAATCAAATCGCCAAGCGGATAGCCGGGTGACATCGGCGGCCCATCTGGCTCGCCAATCAAGTTGGTCAAGCCGCTCATGGCCTCGGCCACCCGGCCGAATCCGGCGCGATTTTTGTAGGGCCCGGTCTGGCCGAATCCGGAAATGCGCAGCAGAATAATTCGCGGGTCGATGCCGTGGATGATATCCGGACTGATTCCCCACTTTTCGAAAGTCCCGGGCCGGTAATTTTCGACAATAACGTCCTTGCCTTTGATCAGTTGCTTAAAAATTTCCGCGCCTTCCGGCTTGCCGAGATCCAGGGTGATACAGCGCTTATTGCGCGCCACCACCTTCCACCACAGCGGAATGCCATTCATGATCGGTTCAAGCTTGCGCTGGCCATCGCCGTATTTGGGATGCTCGATCTTAATGACATCGGCGCCAAAGTCGGCGAGCAAGACGGTCGCAAACGGCGCCGCGACCATGTTGCCCGCATCGATCACGCGCACGCCTTTTAGCGGCTTATTCTCGCTCTTCTGAGTCAGGGGAAAGTCGTAATGCTCTTTTACATAATCAGGCATTGTATTGGTATTCCTCACTCTCAGAATCGATCCTGGGATTTACCTCAGGTTAAGCCGATCCGGCGGAATGCATTTAAGTTACCGCTTGGCAAAGTAGCCGGCCGACGATGATGCTGGGCAGGACTCGATGCACCGAAGTGACGTACTGTAGCGTATAACAGCCGGAAATAATCCGATCAAGAGAACAGAAAACCGACACTCTGGATTGTCTCTGCTCGCTTAATGGTTACTTACAACAACGCAGTGTTCGGGCCGGGCCAGTGCGAAAATCCTTTGGCCCTTGTCATAAAGCTTAGACGGCGAGCCGACGACCCGAAGCGTGAAAGGATGCGGAGCGAGATCGATGGTGTAGTCCGCACTCTCGCCGAAGTATATTCTGCGCTGCACCACACCCGAGAACACATTATAATCCTGGCGCGCAAGCGTCTCTGCTTCGGACTGAACGGCAGTCAGCACAATGTTGTGAGGACGCAAACAAATCGCCGCTTCTCCCGTCGTCGAGGCGAGATCCGGGTTGGGCATTACGCCAATTTCCAGCCGCTCGGCTATCTGCATTCGACTGCCACCATCCAGTCGACCAGAGAGAATATTAGCTTTGCCGACGAATTCCGCCACAAAGCGGGTTTTGGGACGATCGAAGATTTCAGCCGGTCGCCCGACTTGGACTATTTGACCCCGATCGAGCACAGCGATGCGATCCGATGTGGCCATGGCCTCGCTTTGATCATGAGTCACGTAAACCGTGGTGATACCGAATTCTTCGTGCAGCCGCCGGATCTCGAAGCGCATCTCTTCGCGCAGATTCGCATCCAAATTGCTCAACGGCTCGTCCATGAGCAAAATTTGCGGCTCAACCACCAGCGCCCGCGCCAGCGCCACACGCTGTTGCTGCCCGCCGGAGAGCTCGGACGAATAGCGGTCTTTCAACTCCGACAAGTGCACGACGCCGAGCAATTTGGTGACTTTCGCGTCGATTTGCTGCTTGGTGAGTTTTTTAAACTTGAGTCCGTAGGCAACGTTTTGCGCCACCGTCATGTGCGGCCAGACGGCGTAGCTTTGAAAGATCATCGACATGTTGCGCCGCTCCGGCGGCACGAGATGGGATGGCGATGAGATGACTCCACCGCCAACACAAATTTCCCCAGCATCGGGCTGCAGAAATCCGGCGATTAACCGAAGCGTCGTGGTTTTGCCGCAACCGGAGGGACCGAGCAATGAGACGAATTCGCCGTCGGCGATTTCCAAATGAAGATCGTCGACGGCGGCTGCGTCGGTAAATTTTTTAGTGAGTCCTCGTATTGAGACGATCGCCATGAACTATTCCCGCGTCGCCACCACGTCACGTCCCGCCAGCCGCTGGACGGTGATGATCACCGCGAAGGAAACCAACAGCAAGAGAATTCCTAAAACGGCAATGACTCCTATCTGGCCCTCTTCCTTGAGGTCGAAGATAACCACGGAAACAACTTTCGACTGCGGGGCGAATAAGAGAATCGCTGCGCTCAGCTCGCGGATGACGCCGATGAAGATAAACGACCAGGCGGCGATCAATCCCGAGCGCGCCAGCGGCGCGGTAATATCCTTAAGCGTGGTCAGCCGGTTTGCGCCGATAATCCGGCTGGCATCTTCGAGCTCGGGGTGAATGCTCTTGAAGGTAGACTCCGCCTGGGAAAATCCGATGGGCATTTCTTTGGTTAAAAAAGCCACGAAAAGAATCCATATCGTGCCGTAGAGGACCAGCGGCGGGCGCGTGTAGGCGATGAACAGGCCCACCGCTAGAACGATGCCTGGGATGACCAGCGGCGCCAGCGCGAAAAAACTCAAATAGCGCGCCCCACGAAACAGATTGCGGTTGGTAATGTAGGCGATAAGCGTGGCCAACAGGGTGCCGACGGTGGCCGTGATCAGTCCCAGCTTAAAAGTATTGTAGATCGCCAGCTGGGTATCGCCGTACTCGAAAAAAGTAAACGAAAGATTGTGCAGCGTAAAATTATCCCACGTCAAAGGCAGCGCCCAGGCTTTGGAGAGCGCGGCCTTGAGCAGGATCCAATAGGGCAAGAAAACCGAAAGCGAAAGAATTCCCAGCACGAAAAGCAGTACGGGAACCCGGCCCCACCCGAGGCGGATCAGCCGCTTCTGTCCGCCTTTGCCACCGACGGTACTGTAGCCTTTGCGCCCGAGAATTTTTTTCTGCGCGACAATCAGCACCATCGTCGCCAAAAGCAGCGGCACGGAAAAAGCCGCGGCCATGTCCAGGCGCGGCGGGTATTGAAAAAGCGTCCAGATCTGTGTGGTGATTGTGTGCAAGCCCGCGGGCAGGCCGAGTATGGCCGGCGCGCCAAAGAGCGACAGCGAATGAAGAAAAGCCAGGATGAAGCCGCCGATCAGCGCCGGCAGCGCCAGCGGCAAGGTAACGGTCCATGCTGTGCGCCATTTGTTCGCACCGAGAATCTCAGCGGCATCTTCGAGATCAGACGAGATCAGCTCGCACACATTGGCGATCATGGAAAAAACGAAGGGAAAGCTGTAGAGCGTCATGACGAAAATCAGCCCGGGCATCGTAAATATGTTAAAGATCGCCTCCTCGGAGCCGGTGACGGCGCGATAGAGCTTGTTCAGTGCACCGGCGTTGGGTCCGGCGAGCAGCGTCCAGGCAAACGCTCCCAGGAACGGCGGCGTCACGAACGAGGCCATGACCAGCGCGCGGATCGACTTTTTCCAGGGTAGGTCCGTGCGTGTCACCAACCAGGCGAGCAGAGCGCCGATGATCACTGCGAGCACCCCGACCGAGGTTGAAATGATCAACGTGTTCCAGATCGCAGTGAGAGATTGTTCGTTGGTGAAGACTTCAAGATACCTGCTGAATGTGAGGCCGGTGTCACCCCACAAACTGGCGCGAAAAATCGCGCCCAACGGAAACAGCATGAGGAAAACGAGAAGAAGCGCCGCGCCGATCCAAACCGGAAAGGTCGGATCTTTAAATCGTAAGGCGGACCAGCCTGTCTGGCCGAGCCGACCAAGGGTATCGGTTTGAGAAACGGGCATGAATATTTCTCCCCGCTGCTATGCGCCGAAAAATTCAACGAAGCGTTTCTTTATCTCGGCATTGCGTTTTTCCAGTTCGTCAGCGTCGGCTGCCAGCAGCTTTAGATCCTTGAGCTTGGGCTTATCCGCCGGATAGGTCACCTCGGGATGACCGGTATACAGACCTTCTTTATCCGCCAATAGCTGCTGCGACTCTTTAGAAAAAATGAATTCGGTGAATAGTTTCGCCGCATTTGGATGAGGCGCATCCTTGGCGATAGCCACCGGTGACACCACCAACGGAACCCCCTCTTTGGGATAAATGATCTTGATCGGATTGCCCTGTTTCAGTGTCTTGTAATAAAAATATTCCGCCCCGTTGACACCCACCGGCCGCTCTCCGGATGCGACGACGCCCGCAGGATCGTTGGCTGACTGAGCGATATGCAATTTGTTTTTCGCCAAATCGCGAAAGTAGTCCCAGCCGTAAACGTTCACCAGCGTCAGCACATGGGTCATGATAATGCCGCTGTAGCCGGGATGAGCGGTGACCATCTTGCCGCTCCACTTGGGGTTTAAAAGATCCTTCCAGGTTTGCGGCGCGTCCTTTTCCGCAACAATTTTCGGATTATGAGCCATCACGGAAAGCGTTGCCCGCATGCCATAGTAAAAGCCGGCCTTGTCCTTAAAACCGTCCGGAAAAGCGGCAACGCCCTGGGGCGTGAA
>JAJONK010000138.1 GCA_021323355.1 Deltaproteobacteria bacterium | reverse complement strand
TTCTTCGCCATGTCGGCCACGATTGGCAGCACGGCCTCGGCAAGCTCGGACCCGTCCAGAGGCACAATGATCGACTTGAGCATTGCTTCGCCCTCTGATTTTTCATCGCCGGCGGCGCGGATCAACATTAATGGATTCACCGTGCCGCGCAGGACCTTTTCGGCAATGCTGCCCAACAAAAAGCGATTCAAACCCGACCGTCCGTGAGTCGCCATGGTAATCAGCATAGTTTTATCGGTGGCCGCTTTTTCGATGATCGTGTCTTCGGCTCTGCCCTTTTCCAGCGAGCATCTCACATTAGTCCCGGCAATCGTTGTGGCAACGCCCCTCAGGTAGGTGGTGCTGTGTTGGACAGCATCTTCGATGATGCTATCGAGAAAATGCACCTTTTCACTTGTCATGTGCGAGGCAATCTCGACGACATCGACAACAGCCAACAACTCAATGGGGACCTTGAATTTGCCCGCCAGGTAACGAGCGTAGGGCATGACTTTCTCTGCCGTCTTCGATCCGTCTAATGGTACTAATATTGCGCTGTACATGCTCCCTCCCCGCCACCGCTAGGAGAAATCCGTGTGCCCTACGCTCCCCCAGGTTATCACTACTCGACTTTCACTTTGATTTCTTTGGCCTTTGCCTCTTCGGTCTTAGGCACCCTTACTTCCAAGATGCCGTTCTTAAACGAGGCTTTCACTTGGTCTGCACGAACATCTCTCGGCAGATCTAAGGTCCGCAGAAAGCTTCCGTACGAACGCTCGGCGCGATAATAGTTTTCCTCTTTGATTTCTTCCTCTTTTTTCTTCTCGCCTTTGATGGTCAGCGTGTGATCCGTCAGATTCACCTGGATGTTATCTTTTTCGATGCCGGGAAGCTCCGCTTTTACGACGATGTCATCCTTCTCTTCGAAAACATCGACAATCGGAGGTTTCACTTCCATTTCCTCGGTTCTAGACCATCGCTCCGGCCACCACGGGCGCGCCCGTCTGCCAAAAAAATCCTCCATCATCCGGTCCATGTCTCTCTCCCAATGGGTAAGGCCCATGAAAGGTCGCCATGGAGCTACCGCCTTCGTTTCTTTTTCTTTTTTCTCTGCCATGATCATACCCTCCTTCTTTTTTTGTGTTTTGGCTGCTGTCGATACTTGCTACCGCAACGCCTGTGCCACCAGGCCAGCCCACTAATCAATTAAATTCTAGGCGCCACTTCGCAGAATTGGAAAAATGGTTGCTGCATTCTCGCAGTTCTGCGAGCCAACATCTGCCCCCGCCTGCCTGTTCGCTTATCTCAGAGTGCCGTGTCCCGCGTGGTTCAGGGTTTGCGTATGCACTTGGTTGGACAAAAGCTCTTTTTACCCTTAACTGAACGGGGAATTACATGTCGCTTTGGTTAAAAAATTTTTTGGGCGTTGGCGACGAAGCACGACGTACGGTTCTCGATATCTTACGCCAGCGATATCTCGATGAGTCCGAGCATGCGGAAAAATTTAGGCAGCATGCTGAGAAGATGCATTATCCGCAGTTTCGCAAAAAGCTTCTCGATATAGCGGCACAGGAAGCCGAGCATGCCCAGTGGCTTGCCAAGAAACTAGTTGCCCTCGGTGATCGGTTGCCTGAGGTTCGGGAAGTTCACTTAACGGAGGAGAGCAGTTGGAAACATTTGCTCAAGGACCTGGAGGAGGAAGGTCGATGTGCCGGTGATTTGATGGAGCAAATGTGGACGGTTCAAACTGATTATCCTGACATCGCCGCTTTGCTGCAGCTGATTTCCGAAGACGAAAAAAGGCATTGTGACAAGATCCGCGAAATGCTCATGCAGAGCGATGCGTTCGCGGGATCGCTCGCCTAGGGAAAGGAATCAATCAGGCCTGTCGAGGGGGGCCCACTTCTTGAGTTTTGACCTTTTCGCCTTCCTGCAGCCGGGGAAATCCTTTGAAATTGAATCTTTTCTCGATCCCTGCCGGTCATCGCTCGGGTTCTGTCAGCCTCAGCCGGAGATCACATCGAACAGTTGCTCGTCGATGCCACTCTGGCTTTGGTGACTGTAAAGAACCCCGGATGCCCGAAGAGAAGACCGGGAGCACTCGATCTGTAATGATCGGCCGGGCAACAACTTCTCCGCGGCGGGATGTGAGCCGCAGCAGACGTTCACCGTCTTAAACCGATCTCGCCGCGTCCTCGGCGCTAATCTCGACCAAGGTCTCCGGAAAAAATCCAGCAACCCTTTGGCCGGCGACTAAGTTAGGTCCCATGCCAGTTAGAGCATTCGCCCCGTCATGATACGTTCTAACTCATACCTGCGAGGCTCCACTTTAAGAAGCCCGGATAATAAGGACGGGATCTCCTGAGTGACGCACCACTCTCTCGGTCACGCTGCCGAAGAGCCACCGTCGAATTCCCGATCGGCCATGGGTGCAAATAGCGATAAAATCGTCGGGCGTTGCTCGGGCGAGCGACATAATCTCTTCCGCGCCATAGCCAACATCGACGACCGAAGAAACGCCTTTTATACCTCTCTCTTTGAGATCTTCGACCTTGGTGGCGAGGTACTCCCGAGCGTCAGCTTCAAGGCGACCTATCAACTGTTCTGTGTAAGTGCCGTACTCATCCAGTGAAATGGCGGCCGGCAAAGCGTAAGCACGGGTGAGAATCACTTCAAGGTTCAGTTTTCTCGCCAGATCGGCAACGTAGGGCAATACCTGCTCCGCCAAGGGAGAGCCATCAAGTGGCACCACCACAGTTTTCAAAACAGCTTCATCGACGGTTTTGCCCTGGTCAGTTGCGCGAACCAAGAGCACATGGTTTTTTGCTCCATGAAGAACCTTATCCGCGACACTTCCCAGGAGCCAGCGTTGGATACCCGAGCGGCCGTGTGTGGCCATGACGATCAGCGCATCTGTGTCGGCGGACGCGTGCTCGATTAAAACTTCCTCCGCCTTTCCTTTCTCCACCAAGCATTGAACGCTGGTTCCCGGGATCGAGTGGGCAATCGTTTCCAAATAAGCCCGGCTGCTTACCGTGATATCGGCCACAATCGTGTCGATGTATCGACCCTGTTCAGGGTTGGCTAAAAGCATGAGAGCATCGGGATCGATTACCTGAACGAGATTCACGGGCATCGCCAACTGTTTGGCCAGGAATCGAGCGTAGGGCAACACTTGCTCCGCCACTTTCGATCCATCCAACGGTATCAGCATTCGTGTGTACATGACGATCTCCTCCGAAGTATACAGTTACGCTTGCATACCAAAAAGCTTTCATGATTTACCAATTTACCCAACTCTAGAAGCAAGATAGGCAATGCAGCCATTCAAAGTTGCGAGCTTGGGAAGATCGATGTCGGGAATATCGACCCCTAAAACATTATGCAGGCCGATCACAAAATTTAAGAAATCGACCGAGTCTAAGTCGATCTGATCACGCAGATCTTTGGCCGGATCGATGAAATCGAAATCCACCTCCGGCGCGATGTTGCCCAATGCTTGCCGGACGATATTTTTGATCTCAGCCTCAGTCACTCTAGTGCCCCTCTCTACCGATCTCTTTCAATCCTAATCAGCATTGTTGGAACGCTGGTCTTTCTCACAGCTTTTCCGGTTCTTGCAGCAAACGATCGATTGCAAGTAAGAAGCGCCCGCCGCGATGGCCGTCGCTGACCCGGTGGTCGGCAGCGAGCGTGGCATCGAGCCTTGGCCGCACCCCGAACATTCCGTTGGCTGCAAAAGGCCGATCCGAAATCTTGCCGAAACCGACCAGCGCTACCTGGGGCGGATAGATCACGCCGAAAACAGTTTCGACTCCTTGTTCGCCGAGATTGGTGACCGTAATCGTACCGTCGGAAAGTTCCGAGCTGCGCAGGTGACCGATGCGCGCGCGGTTTACCAGGTCAAGCAAGCTCTCCATCAGCTCCTCTAGACTTTTCTTATCCACGTCGTGGATCGCCGGATTGACCAGGCCCCCTTGGCGCAAAGAAATCGCTATGCCAATGTGAATGCCGTCACCCGGCTTGAATGCCTCGTTGATCCAGAAGCCATTGAGTTCGGGGGTTGTGCGCAATGCCAAAGCCATGGCGCGAATGAGCAGCACGGAGTAGAGCAATCTTTTCGTCACGGATCGCTTGGCATTTTCTGCGGCGAGCCAATCTAAGGCTTTGCGCATATCAATGGTCGTCGCAAGGTAATAATGCGGGATCTCGCGCTTCGACCGCGTCATTGCGGTGGCAATCACCCGGCGCATCGCTGTAAGATCCAAGCCCTTGCTCGCTACAGGCGCATTTGCCGGCGTAATTGTCTTCGCGCTTTCTGCTGCTCGTTCAACGTCCGCAATGGTAATCGAACCCTCCCCACCCGTGCCGGTTATAGTGGATAGATCCACGCCGAGTTCCTGCGCTCGTTTACGCGCCAGCGGCGAAACGCGCAGACGAAGAGATTCTTCCGCTACAGGCGCCGCGACTTGCGCGGGCACGATCTCGTCTTTGGGCGGCGCCGCCGTCGTCGGCAGAGCAACCGCCGCCTTTGCTGCCGGTTGTGTCTCCACCTTCTTGCCATCGCCGCTCAATGTCGCCAGGGTCGTGCCCACTGGGACTTTCCGCCCTGGCTGAACGACGAGAGATTCAATGACACCGCTTTCGAAGATCTCGACCTCGATCACGCCTTTTTCAGTTTCCACCAATGCCACCACGTCGCCGCGTTTGACGGCGTCGCCCGGCTTCACGCGCCAATCGACGATGGTGCCGAATTGCATGTCGGCTCCCAGCGAGGGCATGCGAAATTCACTCATGGCCGGTCACTACCCGCCGCGCCGCCGCGACGATTCCTGGAACCTGAGGGATCGCCGCGTCTTCGAGATGCTTGGGATAAGGCATTGGCACTTCGACGCTGCAAACGCGCGCAACCGGCGCGTCGAGCTCGTAAAAAGCATTCTCCATGATGCGCGCCATGATCTCGGCGGAAATGCTTCCACTCCTCCAGCCCTCGTCGATGATAACGGCGCGGTGTGTGCGGCTTAGGGAGCCGACAACAGTCGCAGTATCCAACGGCCGTAGCGTCCGCAGATCAACGACCTCGGCCTCTATGCCGCTGCGCGCCAGCTCTTCCGCTGCCGCCAGCGTCTTGAACAAAGTGCCACCATAAGTGATTAAGCTGATGTGTTGTCCAGGACGCCGAATCAACGCCTTGGAGATATCGACCGGCCCGGCGTCCGCGGCCAGTTCGCCTTCCATGTTATAGAGCAGACCATTTTCGAAAATCAGCACAGGATCGGGATCCTCCAGCGCCGTCCAGAGCATACCGCGGGCATCTTCCAGCGTTGCAGGCGTGAGCACCTTGATCCCTGGAATATGCGCGTACCAACCTTCGAGGCTGTGCGAATGTTGCGCGGCCAGTTGACGGCCGGCGCCGGTCGTCATGCGGATGACGAGCGGAATGTTAAACTGGCCCCCGGACATATGCAGGATTGTCGCCGCGTTGTTGACGATTTGGTCGAGCGCTAACAAGCTGAAATTCACCGTCATGATTTCCACGATTGGCCGGACACCGCCCATTGCCGCGCCGATTCCGGCGCCGACAAATGCCGATTCGGAGAGCGGCGTGTCACGAATGCGTTCCGGACCAAACTCATCGAGCAAGCCTTTGCTCACCGCGAAGCAGCCGCCGTAGCGACCGACATCTTCGCCCATAAGGAAAACCCGCTCGTCGCGCAACAGCGCATCGCGAATCGCCGCGCGCATCGCTTCTCTATACGTGGTTTTTACTTTTTCCGCGTTCATATCTCGTCTCGGTTCAAGGTTCCAAGTTCAAGGTTGGGGCGGGGACGTTGAACCTTGAACATGAACTTTTAACGATGCATTTAGTGCGCCTCCGAGTAAACAAAGCGCGTCAACTCTTCCACCGGCTCCCAATGGCCCGCTTCGGCGAACTCGACAGACTGCTGGATTTCGCGTGCGACATCCTCTTCCATGCGGCTCCACTTTTCCTCCTGCCAGAGGTTCTGTTGTTTCAACCGCTCGATCAAATTCGGAATCGGATCGCGTTTCTTCCACTCGTCCACTTCCTGTTTGTCGCGGTAAAGCTCGGGATCGTACATCGAGTGAGCGCGAAAGCGGTATGTACGGTATTCAAGAAAATGCGGCCCGCCGCCTGCGCGAGCGGCGATGGCAGCGCGTTTAGTCGCGTCCTCTACGGCGATGACATCCATGCCATCCACCGGCCAGGCGGGAATTTCGAAAGCCGCGGCCTTGAGACAAATATCGATCTCCGATTCCGATCGAGAGAGCGCGGTGCCCATTGCGTAAAGATTATTCTCGCAGCAAAACAGCATCGGCAGTTTCCAGAGCGCGGCAAGATTCAGCGATTCATGAAACTCGCCTTCGGCAACGGCTCCTTCGCCGAAGAAACAGGCGGTAATTTGTTGCCGCCCGGCGATTTTATCTGCAAGGGCCAAGCCCACAGCCAGCGGGATACCGCCGCCGACAATTGCGTTACCGCCGTAAAACCGCGTGGCGGCATCGAACAGGTGCATGGACCCGCCGCGACCGCGGCTGCAACCTTCAACTTTACCGTACATTTCCGCCATGATCACGTTGGCCGACATGCCGCGCGCCAGTGCATGGCCGTGCTCTCGGTAGGTTGCGACGATATTATCTTCAGACTCGAG
>JAJONK010000609.1 GCA_021323355.1 Deltaproteobacteria bacterium | reverse complement strand
TTTACGACATCGGCGAGGGTGCCGCCGTGCTTGGCCAAGTGGCGCTTCATTTTATCGTAGGCGTATTTGCATTGAAGGTAGGGATTGCCAAGGTGCCGGATCGCGCCCTGGGGCTTGTCTTCGTCCTCGGCGCCGACACCGGCTAGAAAGACCATTTTCCCCGGGCCAGTGACGGTAACCACTTCAGTGAAACGGCCCTTGGTCCACTCCGCATAGTTGTAACGCTTGATTTCAAGCGTCTGCGCCCCGGCGCTTGCGTGCATGAAGAAGTTAATCATGATCGCCGCTGCTAGCCACGATACTCTAAACATGTTCGCTGCCTCCATTAATTCCCAACTACCAGTATCTCTGCTGCTCTTTGAATAAGCTCGATTTTGAATCCGGTCAAGTTTATTTACGACTAGAATAGAGGACTCGTAATCACAATTTTCTTGCCGGGATGTAAAATAATCGTATGCCCACGCAAGCCACTTACCGCAAACAACGAAGCAGCGCATTTTGGCATTTCTGTACGAACTGCAAAGACTGGCCGGCCAAGGATTTCGACGAGATCAGCAGCGCTGTGAATCCGCCATAGGAACGGTTCTGCGCCGAATGCGCGAAGTTGGAAAGAAGCAAGAATTGCCAAAGTTCTGATGAAATCATGCCCTAGCCCGCGAGTTATCTTCTTTGTTGTCTCGCTTCCGCTTAACTCATCGACAACCAGTATATTGAGGTATAGGCCACCCCCGTTTCACCAGCGTGCAAAAACCTTATAAAATCGAAATATATTTTTTTAGGCCGATGTCCTAAACTCTTCGATTCGTTCGTCGTAATATTGAATAGACCAAAAGTCGGCCGTTTAAAATCGTGATCAGGCGCACATGGGATCGTTACGAAACTACTGTGAAATAAACTTGAAGTAAGAAGGAGCAAGGGATGAGCAAAGTACGAGTGCTGGTTGGTACACGGAAAGGGGCGTTCGTCCTGACGGCGGACGCGAAGCGCGAACAGTGGGACATTAGCGGTCCGCATTTTGCGGGCTGGGAGATCTACCATGTGAAGGGATCTCCGGCTGATCCGGATCGGCTGTTTGCATCGCAATGCAGCAGTTGGTTCGGGCAGATCATTCAACGCTCGGATGACGGCGGCAATACCTGGCATCAACCTGGAACACCGTCCGGCGAACCGACGACCGCCCCGGACGGAACGCCTAAGGGCGAGAGCAACAACTTCGTTTATGACTCATCGCCTGAAACCGGCAAACCGCTCACCACACACCAATGGTACGACGGCACACCGCGGCCTTGGGAGTTCAAGCGCGTCTGGCATCTCGAGCCATCGCTGAACGATCCGGATGTCATATACGCGGGTGTTGAAGATGCCGCCTTATTTCGCTCCGTCAATGGTGGTCAGACGTGGCACGAACTTGCCGGATTGCGCGGCCATGGCACAGGCTCAGCCTGGCAGCCCGGCGCCGGTGGGATGTGCCTGCACACGATCCTTCTGGATCCAAGCAATGCCAATCGGATGTTCATCGCGATATCGGCGGCGGGCGCGTTTCGAACCGACGACGCAGGCAAGACTTGGCAGCCAATCAATCGCGGCCTTCATTCGCTCTACATGCGCGAGATTAGCGGCAATCTGCCAACCGACTTCGGTTTTCCAATCGACGTGCATGCGCACGAGGCGGAAACCATCTACGTTGTGCCGATCAAGAGCGACTCGGAGCATTTCCCGCCTGACGGAAAACTGCGCGTGTACCGCAGCCGCACAGGAGGCAATGAGTGGGAGGCGCTCACCAAAGGTCTGCCGCAAAGTGACTGTTACGTCAACGTGTTGCGCGATGCGATGGCGGTCGATTCGCTGGATTCGTGCGGCATCTACTTCGGCACCACCGGAGGGCAGGTATACGCATCGGCCGACGCGGGTGACAATTGGGCGCCTATCGTCCGAGATCTGCCCCCGGTACTCTCCGTGGAGGTGCAGACACTGCCATGAAGCGAGCACTGAAAATGACCTCCACAGCGGCGTTCTCTCCTCGAAAGCGTCCTCAACGTAGCTCAGAGACTACGCTTCCGGCGCTTTCCTTGGCTGCGGCCTTGCTGGAAGGGGCATCTTGAGCGCTCGCTGGAAACGGAGTTGTTATTATAGGAGAGTAATAAGTCATGATACGAGTTGTACTGCCAGCACATCTGCGCAAGCTCGCCCACGTTGACGGCGAAGTGTCGCTCGAGATAGCGGATAAGATCACGCAGCGCTCAATTCTCGATTCGCTCGAAGCGAATTATCCAATGTTGCGTGGAACCATTCGAGACCACGCCAACGGCAAGCGCCGTGCCTTCGTTAGATTCTTCGCCTGCGGGGAGGACCTGTCTCACGAGTCGCCGGATACGCCGCTGCCGGAGGCGATCGCCACCGGGGCGCAGCCTTTTATGATCGTTGGTGCCATTGCCGGCGGTTAGCTGAGGTTTGAGTGGGCTGATTGTTCGATTGTTAGCGGATGCGGCCCGTGGCTGGGACCTGTTTTCAGCCGGCAGCATCGGCTAACGCCGTAGATGACTCTCGATCCTGCACAACCTTCAGAAGGAGAAAACATGCCAATTAAAATATTTGTCAATCTACCGGTTAAGAATCTAGACAGGTCCGTGGAGTTTTTCACCAAACTTGGCTTCAGTTTTGACAAACAATATACCGATGAGACTGCCACATGCATGGTGGTGAATGAGGACATATTCGTCATGCTGTTAACTGAAGAAAAGTTTCAGACCTTTACGCCCAAACAGATTTGCGACGCTGGTAAATATACAGAAGTGTTGGTGTGCTTATCTCTGGAGAGCCGGGCAAAAGTCGATCAAATGGTTGCGAAGGCGATCGCCGGCGGAGGCTCCACCTACAATGAACCGCAAGACCATGGTTTCATGTATGCCCACGGATTTCAGGATCTGGATGGTCACATATGGGA
>JAJONK010000137.1 GCA_021323355.1 Deltaproteobacteria bacterium | reverse complement strand
CTTGGACTTTGTACCCTGATGTCGTAGAAACCTTGTCGGCCCTGCAAAAACGCGGCTTGGCGTTGGATGTTATCTCCAATTTTGATTCTCGGCTAATTGAAATACTCGCGGGACTCGGAATGGCCGGCTATTTTGAAGAGGTTTTCATTTCAAGCCGGGTCGGTCATGCAAAACCTGCGCGGCAGATCTTTGAAATGGCCTTGCAACGGCACAACCTGGCGCCCGGCGAGGCCATGCACGTCGGCGACAGCGAAGAAAACGATTTGTACGGTGCCGCTAACGCCGGACTGTTGGGAGTTCTCATCGATCGAAGAGCGTATGAACGGCCGGGAAACTATCGGCAGATTAAAACTCTGAACGAAATTATCTCAATTCTCGATCAGGATTAAAAGCCGGTTGCACACTTGACACGCCAGGGCGGCTACGGTAAACGCCTGCTAACTTTGGGGAAATGAATGGCACAATCTAGCTGGCAACAAACTACATCCGACAATAGCACGATGCGCATGCACTTGAGCGTCGCCGAAGGACCCGGTCCTTTTCCAGGCATGGTGGTCGTCCAACACCAGTGGGGCGTCGACGAATTCATGCAGAGTATCACAGCGCGATTAGCGCAAGCCGGCTACGTCGCCGCTGCGCCGGATCTCTATCACCGCGATGGCCCTGAATGCACCGACGATGTTATAGCACGCCGCTCCCGGCTCAGTGATCGCAAAGTTATCAATGATGTCCATGCGAGCGTGAAATTCCTGCGATCTCAACCGGCGGTTGATGAGAATCGATTGGGCATTATCGGTTTTTGCATGGGCGGTCGCGTCGCCTATCTCATGGCTGCTGCCAGTACCGACTTTAAAGCGGCCGTCGTTTTCTACGCGGGTAACACGTTTCGCGCCTGGGGCCGCGACCTTCCCTCGCCATTTGAGCGTACTTCGGAAATTCATTGCGCGGTCCAAGGTCACTTCGGCGCCGATGATCAGAACCCATCCCCCGACGATATGCGCAAGCTCGATCTTGAGCTTACGAAGTTTGACAAAAAGCACGAGTTCTATTCATACCCGGACGCCGCCCATGCATTCATGGACCATACCCGTGAGAGCTACCGCCGTAACGATCAAGGATAACAACGTGCGCAATACCAGACCGGAACGCAAAGCCGTGGCGGACGCCCTGGTTCGAGAACGCCAACGAATCTCGCGCGAGCTCCATGACCGGGCGCTGCAAATCTTATCAAGCGTCAGATTAAGAGCTGAAGTATGCCGCGACCAGCTCGTGACTGACCAAGAATCTTTACGGCGGGAGCTAAAGATTATCGAGAAAGAAATCGACACAGTCATCCTCGAAATCCGCAACATACTCGCTGAGACCCAAGAACGAAGAGAACTCAAGGCGGGCTCGTTGGAGCGAAGACTCAAGGCGGAGCTCGAGATCTTTCGCGCGCGAACCGGTTTTAACTTGGATTTTCGCTGCACTGTGCATGCGCGTGACTTGCCCCAGGAGATCGAACGAGAATTGTATTTCACGTTAAGAGAAGGTGTTCTCAACGCTGTGCGACATGCCCGTGCATCGCAACTGACATTGGAGCTCTCCAGAGATGCCACGAGCTGCAACGCCCGATTGATCGATAACGGCGTCGGCTTCGACATGTCGACAGCGGAAGGCGGCAATCATTACGGCCTAAGAAGCATGCGCGAGCGAATGAAGAGGATTGGCGGCGAGCTCACGGTAGAGTCGGCGCCGGGGGCCGGCACACGGCTCTACATCACAATACCTTTGGGCGAACCGGTGAATGCTTCGGGATCGGCTAAAACACCCGTCTAACTAACATTAACAAGCCCAAAGCTACGCAGCGGAATACTATCCCAAGAAGCTGCGATCAATTCTAAGAAGTTCTCCGTAGCCAAGCTGTCGATGCTGCGCAGACGACTCATTGCGCGGCGAGATTGGCCAAACTTTCTCCCGTCACCCGAAACACGGTCCAACCGTTCATTGGGACCGCACCGAGCTTGGTATAGAAATCTACGGCGGGTTTATTCCAGTCTAGCACAGACCATTCGAGCCGCCCGCAGTTTCGCTCGATGGCTAAGCGCGCTACGTAGCGCAGTAACGCTGCCCCGAACCCCCTCCTACGGTATGGTTCATCGACGAAGAGATCCTCAATGTAGAGCCCCGGCCGGCCCAAGAAAGTCGAATAGTTGTGGAAGAACAGCACCAAGCCAATCGGTTTGCTCTGGAAATAGCCGATGGCAACCTCCGCCGTTTTCCCCGAGCTAAATAGGGTCTCCCTCAACGACTCCTCGGTGGCGACGACTTCGTGCGCTAGTCTTTCATAGTGGGCGAGCTTTTTGATGAAACAAAGAATCAACGGCACGTCATCGATAGTAGCCTGGCGTATTTCAAAATCCGGCAAACTCCCCCAGAAACTCATGTGTCCTCTTTGCCAGGGTCAGTCACTGCGCTTCTCCTCGATGGAGCCAGCGAAGAAGCTTACTTCTTAGCTTCTTTAAGAGCGCGCCAGACACGTTCAGGGGTCAGCGGCAGGTCTTTGATACGAACTCCTGTGGCCCGCTCCAACGCATTGCAAACGGATGGCGCCACCGATAACAAACCGCCTTCGCCCATACCACGAACTCCATAGGGACCGGGACCGTCCTCGTTCTCCACCAAGATCGTACGGAACTCCTCAGGAGTATCGTTGAAACTCGGCACTCGGTAATCAACCAGATTCGGGTTGAGCAGATTACCGTTGGCGTCATAGACCATCTGTTCAAACAGCGTATGGCCGATGCCCATCATAGCCGCGCCCTCTTCCTGGCCCACGCAGCCCCCTGGGTGGATCGCCTTGCCGACGTCCGCAACGGAAATCAAACGCTTGACGCCAATTTCACCGGTATCTTCATCGATCTGGAGTTCGACCATGCCCATGCCGACTTCCCAGAACACCGGCATTTTGTTCTCCGTTAGTCCTGGAGTGGTCTCGCCGTGTCCGATCAACTCGCCACCGGAGCCTTTACCGAAACGGCGCTCGAGCGCTTCTTGGAACGTCAGACGCGCCTCGCCGCTAATCAGAGAGCCATCCTGAAGTTTGACTTGGTTCTGTGGCACGCGAAATGTCTCCGCAGCAATCATGACCAATTGTTTTCTCAAATCCCGAGCCGCGCCTTGCACCGCGTTACCCATACAGGTGGTCGACCGGCTGGAACCCGTTGAGCTATCGTAAGGCGTGACTTTGGTGTCCGCACCGGCCACACGAATACGACCGAGCGGAATACTCAATTCCTCGGCGGCGATCTGGGAGAGAACCGTTCGCACTCCTTGCCCCATCTCGGTGCTGCCGGCGAAAAGATTCACAACGCCGTCGGACTGCAGGCGTGCCATGGCAACTGATACCGGGGTGGCTCCCGCATTGGTCACAGCGCAGGCTAATCCAACTGGCGCAGCCTTCTTCTTGGTTATGGATTTCCATTGGCTCGCGCCGACGAGCTTCTTAAGGCCGTAATTCAAATCGGCATCGATGCCTTTAAGACCGGGACGGAGTTCCTCACCCTTTTTCAAGAGATTTTTTTGGCGCAATTCCGCCGGATCCATGCCTAGACGGGCCGCCGCAATGTCGATTTGTGATTCGCCTGCGAAAATAACCTGCGGCGCGCCGATCGCGCGAAACGAACCCGCGGAACCGGAGTTGGTATACACCGAATACGCATGCGTCAGAATATTAGGAATCCGATAAGGACCAATGACGCGGGTTGCCGCGCGAATCGTAACGGCCGGGCCGTTGTCGTCATAGGCGCCGGTGTCGAGATAGATTTCAGCCTCCCGAGCAGTGATCGTGCCATCGTTCTTAAAACCGGTTTTGATCCTCACCTGCGCCGCGTGGCGGCGGACTGTAATCATGGACTCGCCGACCGAGTTACAAACTCGAACGGGCGCCTTCGCTTTGCGCGCCAAGGCGACAACCAGCGGCTCGAACTTGGTGTACGACTTGCTGCCATAGCCTCCACCCAAATATGAGATCACCATCCGCACTCTCGACGTCGGCAAACGAAATACTTTGCCGATATCGCCCCGTACCTGGAAGGGATGCTGCGCCGAAGACCACACAGTAACGCCATCTTCATTCCAATGGGCAATGACCGCGTGCGGCTCCATCGCATAATGATAAACCATCGGAAACGTAAACTGGTCTTCGAGAACCAAATGAGACTGCGCAAAGGCCTCGTGCACATCGCCGCGGACCACGCTCTCGTGACTGCAGATGTTATCGCTCCGCCCTTCGTGTATCAGAGCAGCGCCGGGGGCGCGCGCCCTATCGATGCCGATGGCGACCGGAAGTTCCTCATATTGCACCTCGATTAGCGCGGCAGCCTGTTCAGCCGTGGCCTGATCGACTGCCGCAACAGCTGCTACTGGTTCTCCAACGTAACGGACTTTATTCATCGCAATCACCGGGCGCCCGGAGTAAATGGCGTTGAGATCCGATATATCCGCATTCGTCAGTACCGCCGCGACGCCTTCAAGCGCTTCAGCTTTGGACGCGTCGATTGAGACAATCCTCGCGTGAGGATAGGAACTGCGAACCACCTTCCCGTGCAGCATCCCGGGCACAGCCAAATCGCCGAGAAATTTCGCCTGGCCTGTAACTTTTTCAATGCCATCTACTCGCGGGACACTCTGACCGACAAACTTGAGCGATTGTTTGACCATTGCTCTCCATCCACAGCTAATTTTCGTTGAACCTAACAAAGCGATGTTTCCCGCGCAAGGAAAGCTGCAGCGTGTTACGTGTCAAAAACGAAAACGCGTCGATTGATGATGCGGCTCGATCAGCAAACATCGAATGTTAGGAATCGATTGACACATCGGCTATAACTTTGTTCATGCGTTTTCCTGATCGGCTTATCCGCGGCATTCTTGTTCGCCGATACAAACGTTTTCTCGCCGATGTACGCCTGGCTGACGGCCGAGTCGTCATAGCCCACTGCACCAACACCGGCAGCATGACAGGCTGCGCCGAACCCGGTAGCACGGTGTATATTTCACCCAGCACGAAGGAAGGCCGCCGTTTGCTGTATACTTGGGAAATCGTCAAAGTCGGAACAACTTGGGTCGGCATTAACACCCTGCATCCGAACCGACTCGTCGCCGAGTCCATAGAAAAAGGCGTCATCAGCGAACTGCGGGGATATACGGCAATCCATCGTGAAGTGATTACGCGCCAGGGCACACGATTAGATCTGCGGCTCGATGACAATAATGGCTTTTGTTTCGTCGAAGTTAAAAATGTCACACTCGCCATAGATGGTGCGGCGGCATTTCCCGATGCAGTTACCGAGCGCGGCACTAAACATTTGAAAGAATTGATCTGGCTTCGCAGAAAAGGCCATCGGGCCGCGGTAGTTTTCGTAATCCAACGCGGCGACTGCAACTATTTTCGACCGGCCGATGAAATCGACTCGGAGTACGGTCGCTGGTTGCGCCGAGCCGTCAAAGCGGGCGTGGAAGCGCTGCCTTATCGAGCACGAGTCACGGCTAAGGAAGTGGTCCTGACCGAGCGGCTTGAAGCGAGATTCTGATCAGATCTCCAACTAGTACGGACGCAGCTCCAGCCCTCGTTGAGAGAGACGGTTTGGGTGACAATCAACTTTGCCAATAAGATGAATCGGGCCTCAGCTCTGTCTAAACGGAGTGCCCTAGCACGGAATAGCTCGAAGCCTCAATTCATCAACCGTCCGCCGGAAACGTTGAGCGATTCTCCGGTGGTGTGCGATGAGTCGCTCGATGCGAGAAATAAAGCAGCTTTTGCGACTTCCTCGTGTTTGGCATATTTTCGCAAAGGCGTCAGCTCCAAGATGCTTTTCTCCAACTGCGAGAATTCCATTCCAAGTCCCTTGGCCCGTTCCGCATACATGACCCGCAGGTCGGGCTCATCCATACCACCGGGACAAATGATATTGGCTCTGATGCCGTAGGGTCCGGCCTCTTTGGCGATGGTCTGAGTCAACCCCAATAATCCCCACTTGGCGGCGCAAAGAGAACCGCGCAGGGCCATACCTTCTTTTCCGGCGGTGCCGGAGATGCTGACGATGCTGCCGCTTTTCTGTTTGATCATCACTTTTAACACTGCCCTGGAGCACAGAAACACAGCCTTCAGATTAACTGAAAGAACAAGATCCCATTCCTCCTCAGTGATGTCTTGAACCGGGACGAGCGGCCCGCGTAATCCCGCGCTGTTGACGAGGACATCGATTTTGCCATGGCGCTCGAGAACTTCGTTTACCATGTTGTTGACCTGTGCATCATCAGTGGCATCGGCAATAAGAGCGATTGCATTGCCGCCCCGTTGGTTAATTGCTTGAGCCACGCCATCCAATTGCGACTTAGCCTTATCGAGATCGACCAAAACAACGTTGGCGCCTTCTTTAGAGAAGAGGTGGGCAATCGCCTCGCCGATACCTCGAGCACCACCCACCACTACAGCTACCTGGCCAGCTAATTTCATGATTGCTCCTTTCGGTAGGCAGCCCACTGCGGGCCATCTATCTGATGCAACAGAGTTCAAAAAAAGAGGGCGACTGCATCTGCGGCCGCCCTCCTGTAAGCACAACCAGAGTTTTTCCTAAGCTTCGATAACTTTCTTCCACTTGTTATAGATCTTCTCGCGCAATTCGGGAGATGACTCTGCCACCGGCGGGAACTCTTTCATCCATTCAAACGGCCGGCACGCATCGATGACCGCACGCGAGTTGAAACCCTTCTTGCTCGGGTGAATGCGCGGATCGAGAGGACCACTCCAGCAACGGCGTAGGATTTCGATAGACTCCACCGGATCCGAACGGCTCGCCAAAGCCCATATAACATCGAACGTATTCGTTGGATCAATGTCGTCGTCGACAACTATCACATAGCGGCCGAGATAGGCGCCGGCATGGACCTGGGAGGCTGCCAGCATGGCTTGACGCGCATGGCCCGGATAACGTTGCTTGATCGAAATGATGTTAAACAAACGTCCGCCACCCGCCTCGTGACACCACACGCCTTTGACATCAGGGACGCCGCATTTCTCAACCTGCTCCCAGATCAAGGCCGCCTTGACCATACATTTGGCGATTGAATAATCCGACGGCGGCCGGCCGGGCCGTGCGCAACAGAGAATTGGATCATTGCGGTAGTAAATGTTTTCAACCCGTACCACCGGTTCCGGACGGCTCGAGCTGGCATAATAACCGGTCCACTCACCGAACGGTCCTTCGGTCTTCCGGTCGGTGGGATCCATCCACCCTTCGATGACAATTTCTGCGTTGGCGGCAAATGGTAGTCCGGTGGCTTTACCTTCGATGATCTCGATGGGCGCACCCTTCAGTCCACCGGCATAATCAAATTCGCCCACACCGTAATCGATCTCGTTACCGGAAACCATAAACAACACAGGGTCCTGACCGACCGAGATAACAACCGGGCAGGGTTTTCCGCGTTCGAAGTATTTGGCGCGTTGAATGCTGCCATGCTTACCAGGAGAAATGTACAACCCCATGCTCTTTTCGTCATGAACCATGCCGCGGTAGGCGCCGAAATTAACCCAGCCTTCATCCGGATCCCGCGTTGTAACCAGGCAGGCAGTGCCGATGAAACGTCCGCCATCGAGCTCGTGCATGAACGGCACGGGGAACTTGAGCAGATTGACCTTGTCACCTGAATCCACGTTCTCCAGGATGGGACCTTTAGTCACTACTTTATGCTTGATCGGCTCATGCGTAACGAGCTTCTGACGGAAGGCTCGTACCAAGTCGAGGTTCGAGAGTTCCAGCGGCAAGCCGAGGTTT
>JAJONK010000136.1 GCA_021323355.1 Deltaproteobacteria bacterium | reverse complement strand
CCTCCGCCGCAACCTCCGGCAGAGCAGAAAACAGAAGCAGCGAAAGCACCAACTGCTGACTCGGTAGCTCCATCGGCACCCACCGAGATTAAGCCAGCGTCAACACCGGCTGGAAAACAGATCCAAGACATTCGCGTTGAAACCGATAATTATGTTGCTCTGTTTACCAACCAGGGGGCGCGACTGAAAAGCTTTAAGTTCAAGCACTATCAGGCCACCGCAGATCCCAACAGTCCGCCATTTGAAATGATCGCAACGGTGCCGGGGGTACCTTATCCTCTAGGAGTGAAGTGGAACAGCGCGGCGCCAACCGATGACGCGTCGATCATTTATCGAGTCGATGGCAGCGACCTTAAACTCAGCGGTGAGGCTGAGGGAACTTTAACCTTCCAGGGAACCGCTCCAGATGGAGTGACAATCACCAAAAAACTGATCTTTGTCGGAGCACAGTATCCGATTGGGCTTGAGCTTAACACCCGAGCTTCAGATGGTAGCGTTTTAGCGCCGGCGGCTTTGCTCACAGTGCCAAGCCAGCATGAGGATCCTAATGCCGACGCGCCGTTTGAAGGTTTTCTCTCCGTCGTGGATGATAAGGTCAAGCGAGAACCAGTCAGCGATGAGCTCAGGAAAGGTAAAGAATTCTCCGGCCAGCTTTCCTGGGCGGGATTTGGGTTTACCTATTTCATGATGGCGCTCGTGCCAGAGAATGGGCCAGGCTACAGAGTGGGCGTGCAACAGTCCGGACCGGCTCTGGTCCTAACAGTCGCCGAGCCAACTGGCAGGCCTAACGGCACTCAATATACCTTGTTTGTCGGGCCGAAAGAGTTGAACGTCCTGGAATCCATCGGCAAAGGGATGGAGAAGGCCATCGACTTTGGCTACTTTGGATTTATCTCGATTCCCTTCCTATATATCCTGCATTTCTTTCACCAGTTCACCAATAGCTATGGAATCGACATCATCCTTCTAACGGTGCTGCTCAAGATATTAACGGCGCCGCTGACGCATAAGAGCTATGCTTCCATGAAGCAGATGCAAAAGCTTCAGCCACAGATGGAACGGTTGAAGGAAAAATTCAAGGACGATCGGGAAAAACTGAACAAAGAGATCATGGAAATGTACCGGCGCAACGGAGTCAACCCGCTCGGCGGTTGCCTGCCGATGGTCGTGCAGTTTCCGGTTTTTATCGGCCTTTATAATGCGCTCTACATACCAATCGAGCTGCGCCATGCACCATTTCTGTGGATTAACGACCTTTCCAAGCCCGATTGGCAATCGCTACCGTTTGAATTTGCCGGTTGGCATCTGGGCGTTCCCGTGCTTACGATACTGATGGGGGCTAGCATGTTCATTCAGCAATGGATGACCCCGACTGCGGGAGACCCCAATCAGCGAAAGCTAATGCTGATGATGCCGCTGATATTTACCTTTATGTTCGTAACCTTTCCGGCAGGGCTAACTATCTACTGGCTGATCAATAATGTTCTTTCGATCGCCCAACAGTGGTGGATTAATCGCAGCGTGAAGTAGGCTGTTAGCGAGGTATATCTTGTATGGATTACGTGGAAACCGAAGGGGACACCATCGATCAAGCAATCGAGAACGCGCTGATACGTCTCGGCGTTGAGCGTGACAGAATTAGCATAGAAATACTGTCCGAAGGCAAACGCGGCATCCTTGGTTTTGGCACTCAAAAAGCGCGGGTGCGGGCGTCCCTAAGGAGACCTCCCGTCGAAGCGAACCCTCTCGAGCCTGCAGCGGATCCCGGGATGCTCGCAAGCGCAGCTGCCAAGCCTTTAACCGAGGCGGAAACCGCCGCTATTGGCGAAAAGGCCAAAGGCGTGCTGAATGAAATCCTGAAAAAAATGGGAATTGAAGCATCTGTGCAGGCTAAGACCGGCGATAAAGCCGACGAGATCGTTTTGGAAGTCATCTGTGATGATAGCGGCCTGCTGATCGGGCGCAAAGGTCAAACCCTGGAGGCTTTGCAGTACCTCGTGACGCGCATCGCCGGGGACCGGCAAGGAAGTGAAGGGCCGCACATCCTGGTCGATATCGAGAATTATCGTCAACGGCGGAAAAAATCGCTCGAAGACATGGCGTTGCGCCTCGGTGAAAAAGCCAAACGACAACGAAAGACGGTAACCGTAGATGCTCTGAGCGCGGCTGATCGGCGCATTGTTCACGCCGCGCTACAGGACGATCCTTGGATCACAACCAAAAGCCTTGGCCAAGGATCCTATAGACGATTGCTCATAATTCCTGAAGGGGATCGTAAGAGGAAAGAAGAATCGAAGCCAATCGACAAACAAGATTCGAGATCTCAGAGCAATATCGACAGGCCGCGCCCTGCCCGAACCTCCTAAGAGGACCGCTGACGCAACTTGAATCTGCTCTGCCGGCAACGTTCAATCTTTGATTGACCGCTCCATGGCAGTTTCCTATAGTAAACCGGTGATCAAACGACGCACAACAAGACAAATTCAGCTTGGTAGGGTCAAGGTAGGCGGAGATGCGCCTATTACCGTCCAGTCGATGACCAAGACCGATACCTGTGATGTCCGCGCCACCGTTCATCAGATATGGTCATTGGAGGCGGCCGGCTGCGACATCGTCCGGGTTGCCGTGCCGGTGCGCGCGGCGGCGGAACAGCTCGCCGAGATCAAAAAGAAAATTCGCATTCCTCTGGTGGCCGATATTCATTTCAACTATAAACTAGCGCTGATCGCATTGGAGCAGGGTGTCGACGGCTTACGCCTCAACCCCGGCAATATCGGCGCGCGCCGTTATGTCGAAGAGGTCGTCAAACTGGCCGCCGAGCGCCAGATTCCCATTCGCATCGGCGTCAATGCTGGTTCTCTGGAAAAAGATTTATTGGAAAAGGCCGGCGGTCCGACAGCCGAAGGCATGGTCGAGAGCGGGTTGCGCCACATCCGCATTTTAGAGGATTTGAATTTTTCCGAAATCAAGATTTCGCTTAAAGCCTCCGATCCGCTGATGATGATCGAAGCCTACCGCATGCTCGCCGATAAAGTCGATTACCCTTTTCATTTGGGCGTCACTGAAGCGGGCACGCCGACAGTTGGCACCATTAAATCTGCGGTGGGCCTGGGAACTCTACTCGCTGAGGGCATTGGTGACACGATACGTGTTTCCTTGGCGGCCGATCCGGTCGAAGAAGTGCGGGTGGGCGCCGAGATTCTAAAATCGCTGGGTCTAAAAAAAGAAGGTTTGACCTTCGTCGCTTGTCCTTCCTGTGGTCGGGCAGATGTCGATCTCGTGAGCCTCGCCAAAGCAGTGGAAGAACGGATGGTTCCTTACAGCAACCTGAATATCCACGTCGCGGTGATGGGCTGCGAGGTCAACGGCCCGGGTGAAGCTCGTGCTGCTGATTTGGGTGTCGCCGGCGGCAAAGGTATCGGCCTACTGTTCAAGAAGGGCCAGGTAATTCGCAAGGTGCCTGAAGCTCGCATCGTCGATGCCCTCATGGAAGAAGTGCAGAAGCTCGCCGACGAGAAAAAGGCCGAGCAGCCTGCCGCGGCTAACGATTAGCCGTTCTCCAACAGTCTCACTTTCGTCCCAAGGATAATATGCGCTGGAGTCAAATACTCATCCCGACACTCAAGGAAGATCCGTCCGACGCCGAAGTGATCAGTCACAAACTGCTCGTGCGCGGCGGCTTTATCCGCCAGGTCAGCCGCGGCATTTACGACTATTTCCCGCTTGCTCTAAAAGTCATTCGCAAAATAGAAAACATCGTCAGAGAAGAAATGGACCGCGCCGGCGCGCAGGAACTGCTGATGCCGATCGCTTCGCCCGCCGAACTCTGGCAAGAGAGTGGCCGCTGGGAGGTTTACGGCAAGGAATTGATTCGTTTCAAGGATCGTAATGACAGAGACTTTTGCCTCGGCCCAACCCACGAGGAGATTGTTACGGACCTGGTGCGCCGAGCCGTGCGATCGTATCGGGAGTTGCCGTTTAATCTTTATCAGATCCAAACCAAATTTCGCGACGAAGTGCGGCCACGCTTCGGCCTCATGCGCGGGCGAGAGTTCATTATGAAGGACGCTTACAGCTTTCACACTGACGTCGATGACTGCAAGCGCGAATACGATAACATGGTCCTGACTTATCGGCGCATTTTCGATCGCTGCGGCCTAAAGTACCGGCCCGTGGAAGCCGACACCGGCGCTATCGGCGGCAGCTTGTCGCATGAATTCCAAGTCCTGGCAGAATCAGGGGAAGATGCCATCGTCAGCTGTAACAGCTGCGACTACGCAGCTAATCTTGAGAAGGCGGCAGTATCAAGACAATGGTCTATCAAGTCAACGGTGATGAGCTGGTAGCTGCTCTGGTGCGCGGTGACCATGAGATCAACGAGGTCAAATTACAAACGGCCCTGGGCAGCCGTGAAATTACGCTTGCCAATGAAGCAGCCGTTGTCGCTGCAACCGGGGTCGCGCCGGGCTATCTAGGACCGATCGGTTTGAAACTGCGAACCATTGCCGATCTTTCCGTTCAGTCGATGCGCGGCGCGGTCACGGGAGCCAATGAAGCGGACGCGCACTATATCGAAGTCGATCAAGAGCGTGATTTTACCCCGACGGCCTTTGCCGACATCAGGCTGGCGTTAGCCGGAGACCACTGCCCACGCTGCGATCAAGGTCGGCTCGAAGCCCACCGCGGCATCGAAGTGGGACAGGTGTTTTATCTTGGAAGAAAATATAGCGAATTGATGGGTGCTACCTATCTAGATGCAGAAGGGCGCGAGCGCCCCATCGAGATGGGTTGCTATGGCATCGGCATTAGCCGTCTGGTCGCCGCCGCGGTTGAGCAAAATCATGACGACAATGGCATTATTTGGCCGTCATCGATTGCGCCATTCCAAGTACTGGTGTTGCCGATTAACTATACCGACAAGGCGACCAGAGAAGCGGCCGACCTCTTGTATGGCGAATTGCGCCAGCGTGGCCTCGAAGTGCTTCTCGACGACCGGGATGAACGGCCCGGAGTCAAATTCAAAGACGGCGACCTGATCGGAATTCCTTTGCGCATCACCATCGGCGCCAAAGGATTGCAGAAGGGCAGTCTCGAGTTGCGCTGGCGTCGTGAAGGCAAATCGATAGACATACCGATTACTGGAGCCGCGCAAACGATTTACAACCATTTCAGTAAGTCATCCTAGCCAAAGACATGACCTCCAAGCTGGAACTGCTCCGGGCGCGGCGGCCAACCCGCGAGCGTCTGATTGTCGCCCTTGATGTCGACGATCTCAATCAGGCCAAAGACTTGGTGCAGGCGCTTGCCAACGAAGTGGGCATGTTCAAGATCGGCAAGCAGTTGTTCACTCACGCTGGGCCGCAGGCGGTGCGCCTGATTCAAGAACTCGGCGGCGAGGTTTTTCTCGATCTTAAATTTCACGACATACCCAATACGGTAGCCAAAGCGGCGGTCGAGGCTACTCGCATGGGTGTCAAAATGTTCAACGTTCATGCGTCTGGCAGTCTCGAAATGATGCGTATGACTGTCAAAGAAGTGCGGCGTGTATGCCGGCAAGAAAAACGGCGCAGGCCGATCATGCTGGCTGTCACCGTGCTGACCAGTTTGAATCAAGACGATCTCAAACGGGTCGGCATCGACGGGCGGGTGGCTGCTCAAGTGGTGCGCTTGGCGCTGCTGACTTACGAAGCGGGGATGGATGGCGTGGTTGCGTCGCCTCATGAGGTCCGAGCTATTCGGGAGTGTTGCGGCCGGCGCTTTATCATCGTTACTCCCGGCATCCGTCCAGCGGACAGTAACCGCAATGATCAGCAACGCATCATGACGCCCGGGGCGGCCGTCAAAGCCGGCGTCGACTTTATTGTTGTTGGACGTCCCATTCTCGAGGCCAAAGATCCGGTTGCTGCCGCCCGCTCTATCGTCGCTGAAATGAGATCCTCCAGCAAGGAACCTGTCGGCGTCAGCTGATCCGGCTCGCTTCACTAGTTCGTGTCTGCGGACCGAATTACGCGGACGCTATTTACCCCAATAACGAAAGAAGTGATGCACCGGACCATGGCCGCTTCCGACCGGGAAACCTTTTCGGATGGCGGCGGTGATGTAGGTTTTGGCATGCATGATTGCGCTCTCTAGCTTCTCACCCCTGGCTAAATAGGCTGCGATAGCCGCGGATAGTGTGCAGCCGGTGCCATGCGTATGAATCGTGTGGATGCGCGGAGTGCGAAGCTGGCGAAACCTTTTGCCATCGAAGAAAAGATCCGTCGCCGGCCCGCGCCGGTGGCCGCCCTTAATCACCACACTCTGGGCTCCCAAATCGACAATTCGTTGGGCCGCACGGCGCATGTCTCTCGCATTGGCAATCGTCAAGCCGGCCAGTTGGTTTGCCTCAAGAATATTGGGCGTCACCACCGCCGCCAGCGGGAGCAGTTGCGAACGAAGCGCGCTGACGGCATTTTTCTCGAGCAGCAGGTCTCCCGAAGTCGCCACCATCACCGGATCGACAACTACGTTTGCCAGCTTATGCGCGCGAAGTTTTTCCGCGACGATTTCGATAATCACCGCGTTGGCTAGCATCCCGGTCTTTACTGCCTGTGCGCCGATGTCATCGATTACCGCGTCGATTTGCGCCCCGACAATTTTCGGGCTGAGCTCAACAATGCCGGTCACTCCGAGGGTATTTTGCGCCGTGATAGCAGTAATCGCCGAAGTTCCATAAACCCCTAGTGCGGCAAACGTCTTCAAATCAGCTTGGATTCCGGCTCCCGCTCCCGAGTCGGAGCCGGCGATGGTTAAAGCTTTGTAGATTTGAGTTTTCATTGACCGCCATCGTAGCAAAGCTCGCAGGAAGTTACGACGCATACATCGGGGAGCTTCAGCATACTGCTGATTCTCGATTCGAACCAACCGACAATATGAGCGACGCTGCCGCGGGATGTACCGACGCAGTGCGGATTTCCGTGAACCTTTTTGTGCAGTCGTCGTAAACTTTTTCTACAAACGGCACCTTTCGTTCCGTTCTGGTCGGAGCCACAATTACAAATCCTAAGTTTCATGCGGCTAAATTCGCAGCCGTGTTTCCTGCAGCCGCTGGCACATGCGTTGCTTTGGCAAGCGATTACGAGAATTGTCAATGCAACTGCACGATTCCGAGACGAACGAAAAAAGGTTGTGACTTATGAACGAATTTTTACTTCTTGCGCTGGTTGTCATCTATCTCACAATCTCATATCCGCCCAAATCCAAACAGCCAAACAGCACCGGCGGCGAACGGACACGGCGGTTTTTCGCCCTGATTGGAAAGAGACGCGCTTGACCATCCATCGGGCTGAGCCAGGCAGATCGTGACATTATCCAACCGAGCCAAGAAGAAAGCTTCCAGTTTCGCTCCACTCTGAATCCTGTTCTTAATCCATCTTTCGTTTCGCTGAAGATATTCTGTTTCCCCTGATCTAGGCGGATAGGGACCGGCCATCCAAAGGACTTGGATGGCCGGTCCCGCTCGATTCACCTTATCCATAAGAAGGTTTATCTATATACTTGACGCAGCGTAATACTTGACGCAGCATTCCAATAACTGACGTCCTGAACGGATGCGCCGGGTAAGCGAGATTTATTCGTAATGTCGGTAGAGCAAACTTCCCCAGTTAAGTTTCTCAATTATACGCCGGTCCGGCTGGTCTTTGGCACGAGTGGGTTGCGGGGTCTGGTCAAGGACATTACCGATCTCGAGGCTTACATCAATGTCAAAGGCGCGCTGCGATATCTGCTGAGCATCGGCGACATGGCGGCGTCGAGCAAAGTCGTTCTTGCCGGTGATCTGCGGCCGAGCACCGAACGGATAATGAGAGCTTGCGTGCAGGCGATACTCGAATGCGGTTGTTCCGTGGAGAATGCCGGCAAGATTCCGACGCCGGCCTTGATCGCACGCGCGATGGCAACCGGCGGCGCGGGGGTGATGGTTAGCGGCAGCCATATTCCTTTCGATCGTAACGGTATTAAAATCAATAAGAGCATCGGTGAAATACTCAAGGCAGACGAGCCCGGCATTCTCCGCGAGGTAGAGCGCGTCCGGGATGAAGAGTATAGCCGGACGGCGGCCATATCAGCATTCAATGCGGCCGGGTTGCTCAAGCAAGCGCCAAATTTACCACCGCTCGATCGCCGCGCCGAAGAAGCCTACGTCCAGCGTTACACCGAGAGCTTTATCAACAATGGCCTCCGAGGCTTGCGCGTTCTCATTTATCAGCACTCAGCCGTCGGCCGTGACATTTTGGCTCGTATTCTCACTGACCTGGGCGCCGCCGTGATCGCCGCCGGACGCAGCGATCGGTTCATACCCATAGATACTGAGAATATCACCGGCGCACAGTTGGATGATCTGGAAAAAATGATCTCGGGCGCCGAAGCTGATGGCCAGCCGTTTGATGCTATCTTATCCACTGACGGTGATTCGGACCGGCCGTTGGTGGTCGCCGTTCTGCCTGCCGCCCAAGTTCATCCGGGCGGCCGACGGGTGCGGTTTTTGCCCGGCGATCTTCTAGGCATCATCACTGCCGAATACCTAGGCGCCAATGCGGCCGCGGTGCCGGTTAGCGCCAACGATGCGGTCGAGCGAAGAATGCACGAGCGCGGTATTCTGCTGCGTAAGACAAAAATCGGCTCACCCTACGTCGTTGCCGCCCTTGACGAGATACGAGTAGCAGGAAGATGGGAACGAGTTGTCGGATGGGAAGCCAATGGGGGGTTTTTAACCGGCAGCGATATTAGATTAGCCGCGGGCACACTGAGCGCGCTGCCGACGCGCGATTCGACACTACCGATCCTGGCAAATTTATTCGCCGCAGCCGAGCGAAACATCAGCCTGGCCGAATTGTGGAACCTTCTGCCGGCTCGGTTCGGCTGCGCCGGTTTGCTCGACAATTTTCCTGTGACGGCGAGCCAGGCGATTCTCGCTAAACTGATCCCGCCGGGCGGATTGATTGAAGTGGAGTTCGATCTTGCGGGAGACGTCTTCGATCGCAGTCTTGCCGGCAACACGGCTGCGCCGCTTGCCCGGTCCATGGCAAGAGATTGGCAGCAAGTTAAAAGTAACTTAAAGAGTGTCTTCACGCCTGCTCGGGGTTTCGATGACATCGCTCGAATTAATGTGCTTGATGGCGTGCGCATCTACTTCCGTAACGGCGACGTTGCGCACGTGCGACCATCCGGGAACGCGCCACAGCTGCGGCTCTACGCCAACAGCGATTCCCAAGCACGGGCCGAGGAAATCCGAGAGTTTGCTCTGCGGGAACCCGATGGCATTTTGCGCCAGTTGGAGCGAGCGTTTACCTGATCCAGCAACTCGGTGTTTCGCGTTACAATCCCAACGCTGGTCTCACCTTGGTCGCGAACAGCTCGATGGACCGTGTCACTTGGTCATGGCTTAAGCCGCCGAAACTGAACATGCCCACTAAGCTGTCGGGCTTTGCCGTTTCGATCATCGCCCGGGCCTTGGCAATCACCGTCTGCGGACTGCCGATCAGTGACGTGCCCCATTCATCGAGGCGCTTGACCGTCAGCCCGCCGGGAAAATACGGAAACCGTTCGGTAAACTTCGGTAAGTCGTCTGCTGAAACCGAATCACCGCGCCAGACATTATCGGTGGCCAGCTGCCAAAAACGAACGAGTTGCGGCACCGCTTCTTTCCACGCCTGTTCGTCGGTTTCTGCGACGTAGATATCGCGGACCATGATGGCATCGCCATTGCCGGATAAATTTTTGTGTTTGGCCCGTTCGTCCCGATAGGATCGGATCGCCTGGGCGCAGTTTGCGAGTGGTTGGCGCGAGAGCGCTAGGTTCCAACCGCGTCGCGCCACCATAGTAGGGCTGTCGGGCGAAGTAGCGCCGTAATAGATCGGCGGGTGCGGACGCTGCAGAGGGCGGGGGCGGCAAACGATATCAACATAATTCCAAGCTTTACCGTTGTAACTGAAAGTCTGTTCGGTCCAGGAGCGCATCATGATCTCGATCCCTTCTTCGAAGCGCGCCTGCGCCGTGTCACGGTCGAGCCCATGCTTTAAATCGTCGCGCGGGACGCCGCGTCCCAATCCGACATTCAACCTTCCGCCGGTGAGGATATCCAACATACCGCACTCTTCGGCAAGGCGCATTGGATCGTACAGCGGCAGGACATTGACCAGATTGCCGAGCCGCAGGCGTTTGGTCCGATGCGCCAAAGAGGCGATCATCAGGTTGGGTGACGCAATCAGGCCGTAGTCCGAGTGATGGTGCTCGGCAAACCATGCCTCGTCAAAGCTAAGCCGTTCGGTCAAAAGAATTTGTTCGAGCAGTTCTTCAAACGCTTGTTTCTCTGAAACCCATGGCCGTGCCTGATTGTAACTAAATGTCCCAAATCGCATCCCTGATCCTCCCGAAGAGTATCTTGCGTGCTACTCTGCCGCGTCAGTTCATTGAAACTCGCCCGCACGGATCTATCAACGGTTTCCGCTTATCACAGATTAGCAAAAACTCGCGGGCGAGCTAGATCGCCGGCGACTGTCCTGCCAAACATGGATCTGGCTCATCTTGTCACCGGCATTTGCGCTGGCAGTAATGCATCACATTCCGAGCCAGCTCTGAAGTGCGCCGGTTTCAAACTGTATTCGCACTAGCCTTTGAAAGAGACCGTAAAAGAAAAACCACGCGATTGCCGTCAGGACGATCGATTTCGTCCAGCTCACCTGGCTTTGGATTTTCAAGAAAAGGAAAACAAACACCGGAACAGTTAACGGGAATCCCACTAGATAGACCGCCAGGATAAACGCGGCCATCCACGAGAACATCGTGAGGACCCGCCGGCGCGCAACTTCGGGCGGGACTTGATTAGAAAATTCGGCCTCCACAGCGGGGCCTTGGCGCTTTTCAGGAGCTCCAAACAGTTCCAGATAGAAATGAAGGAGGGTCAAGCCCAGGAGCGGACGGCTAAGGGGAAGAAACCAGTCTTAAACGACCACTGAGACGCGGCAAAAATGGCGTAACCCGAGACCAAAATAAGGAAAGTGCCAAAATAAAGATGACCTTTGGATTTCATCACTCGCCGCCGCCGGCCCACGCAGGCTTCTCGCGCAGAAATGGATAAACGATCACGAGCACCATCAACGCCATCAAGACTATCACAAGCGGATGCATCAGCCAGGCAAATCCGTAGCGCGATACGGAAATGAATAGATAGGTTTCAACAAGCTTGCCGAGAACCAGCCCCAACACCAGTGGCGGCCGCGGCCAGCCCCAGATGACCATTAGATAGCCGAGCACGCCGAAGCAGAAAGTCACGATCAGATCCGAAAGCTGTCCGTTGGCGGTGTAGCTGCCGACGAACACCAGTAATAACACAAAGGGAATGATCACGCCGCCTCTTATGTAAGTTACCTTGGCGAGTTGGTTGAGGACGAGGAGCGAGAGTACGACGGAAATTATATTGGCGATAACTAATGTCCAGACCATCGAGTAAGTAACCGCTAAATGTTTGCTCAACATATCAGGCCCGGGCACCAGCCCCATGATCATAAATGCGCCGAGAAGGATTGCCATAGCTCCGCTCCCCGGCACGCCAAAGGCGATGGTCGGGACTAGATCGCCTCCTTCTTTTGAGTTGTTCGCCGCGCCCGGCCCCAGCACACCGCGTACATCGCCTTTGCCGAAGCGCTCCCGGTCCCTGGAATCTTTTGCGCTCTGCACCGCGTGAGCGTACGCCATCCACTGCGCCACGCCCCCACCCGCTCCCGGCATAATGCCGACAAAAACTCCCACAGCGGAACAACGAACTACGAGCCAAAAATGGCGAAAGGTGTCTTTGATGCCTTCCATGACCCCACGCGCAAGATTTTCCCCGGGCCGATCCCCGGCGATAGAAGTGCCGCGCACGGCCAGATCGACGAGCTCCGGAATCGCAAAGATTCCCACTAGGACGGGCACCAGATCCAGACCTTCCCACAGATACATCAATCCCATATCAAAACGGAGCGAACCCGACTGTCGCTCCTGACCTATGGTGGAAAGCAAAAGACCGAAGAGCCCCATTGCGAAACCGCGAATCTGCCCGCGCAAACCCAAACCGCTAAGCGATGTGATGCAGGCGATGCCGATCATCGAAAGGAAAAACAGCTCCGGAGAACCAAATGTCAGAACCAGTGGGCGAACGACAGGTATGGCTAATGCCAGAGCAACGGCGCCGATCAGCGCGCCCACCAGAGAGCTCATTAGCGCGGCGCCCAGCGCACGGCCGGCCTCGCCGTTTTTGGCCATCGGGTAACCATCGACTACGGTGGCCGCCGAGAGTCCTTCGCCGGGAACGCCAAAAAGAATCGATGTGATATCGCCGGTCGTGGCAGCGACAGAATGCATGCCGAGCAAAAATGCGAACGCCTCGGCCGGGCTCATTTTAAACACGAACGGAATCATCAACGCCAGAGTCGCCGCACCGCCAATACCCGGCAGCAGGCCGACGCAAAATCCGAGGCCCATGCCGAGGAGCATCAAGCTGAAAGCTTTCCACTGCAGCACGAGGGACAGACCGTCGATGAGAGCCTCGAACATAGTTTCAGCTACTCCAATTCTCTTACCAGAGCGCACTCACTACCCTAAGGCGCCACGTTTGCGTCGGACCGGCGAGACTATAGTGAATGACCAACGACACGTCAAACAATACGTAAGTTTGAACGGTTCAAGCAGGCGAGGTCGCTTAGGGTACAATCGATATACGTTTCAGCCAAAATCAGACCCGGAGTTGTCTAAAAATTATTGACGCGAATCTCGCACGAATGTTAAGACTCGGAAGAAATCGGCGAGGCGAACGTAGCGAGGAGCGCACCATGGCAAAACTGGTTTTAGCAGCGGGAGTTCCACATCCGCCCAGGCTAGTCTACGAGATGGCGCAAGCGCCGGGAAAAACGCGCGGAGAAGCGCTCATGAAGCAGGTTCGCGAACAGGTGGAAAAGGCCGAGCCCGATTTGATCATCGAGGTTGACAGCGATCATTTCGTAAACTTTTTTTATAACAACTTACCATCGTTTTGTGTCGGCATGGCCGAGGAAGCCGAAGGCCCGCAGGAGACTTGGTGCCCAATGCCTCGTTATACGGTGCGCGGCAACGTGCCGCTGGCCAAGGCACTGTTCAGGTACGGCGTCCATAACAGATTCGATCTTGCCGCCGCCCATGAGCTGCGTTTGGATCACTCGTTGGTGGTGCCGCTGCACTTTCTCAATCCTGGAATGGAGCTCCCAGTGGTGCCGATCTATACCAACGGCTTTGCATCGCCCTTGCCGCTGGCGAGTCGATGCTTGGCTCTGGGCCGCATGCTGCGGAAGTTTATCGAAGCGTGGGACGGCAAAGAGCGGATCGCGCTCATCGCCAGCGGCTGTTTCGCTATGGACGTTGGCGGACCGCTGCGCGGCTGGACCGATACAGAGTGGGCCGAAACGATCTCATCGCTGTTGGTCAAAGGACGTTACCGAACATTGGCCCGACGCGCCACCGAAGATCGAATTAACGCGGCCGGCAACAACAGCGGCGAGTTGCTGAACTGGATCACGGTAAGCGGCGCGGTCGGCAAGACCCGGCCGCTGTTCTTGGAAGGCGACGAGGGCAACGGTTATGCGGTGTGGAAGTTCGAGTGATGTTGATGATTTGTTAACTTCGCCGCGCCGGTGACTTCGAGTTTCTCGAGCACTCGATTCCTCGCGCGGTAGCGGGAGGAATGAGGTGTGAGCTAAGGATAGACTTGTTAGAGTAGCCTACGCGCCCGAACAGCGGTGTCAGACGAAGCCAGCAGCACGGTGCCAGACTTAAGAAAGAGAATCGCGATGAGCGTCTATCAAGTCAACAAACTTTTATATCTGACCGACAACGACCCGGAGTTTCGCAAACGCATGCTAGCGCATCCCGAAGCCGTGCTGGGCGAGTTCCGATTGACCTCGGAGGAGCGCGATGCGTTGACTTCAGGCGCGGTGGGGAAACTTTACCAGATGGGGGTTCACACTTTTCTCCTCAATCATCTGTATCGCTATCAGCTTTTCGGGGTCAACCGCGACAATTACCTAGAACGCATCCGCGAAGGCATGCCCTACGATCCGCGCTTCGAGCTGGGCAACATGCCAGTGCAGCGTTTCATCACAAAACAAGATTGAGTGCTCATAGCTTGCCTGAACGGCCTGAACTCGCGAACGCTGAGAGCACATAAGGAAGTTTGCGTTCAAAAAGTTCACGCCGTTCAAATAATCGGCTCGGAGTTGGCCAGGTTATCCTCAACTCTCCGCCTTGATATACTTCCCCATTTCTTTCAAGGTTTCAGGCGTTTGGTTGAGTAGCGCGGTGAAATCTTTCATCACTTGCTCGTGCGATATGAAGTTGACGTCGATCTTGGCCTTCTGCGCTTCAGCGATAAGTTCCGGATCTTTGATTGCCTTCTCCAAAGCGCTGCGCAACATCGCCACCCGATCGGCCGGAGTACCGGGAGCTGCGGCAAAGGCGCGACCGATGGACTGGGGTATCGATTTGATCGCCATCAAGGATTTCCCCAGCGGGTTGGTAGCCAGATCTTCGTCCACGGGCAGATTCTCAAAACCCTTAACCGCTACCCGGCCGCGCACCAGCGGCCGCACAGCGCCACGATCGGCGGCAAGTTTGATAGTTGTCGCCAAAGCCGACCATGAGTCGACTTCCTTGCGTTCAATGGCTAATAGCACATCGCTGTTCGCCGGATAGCCGGAGACGAGTTTCAGCTTGAGTCCGGCGAACTCTTTGAGCAGCAGGGGAAAATCGTGAGCGTTGGATCCGGGTCCGGTGGTGCCGGCAACTAATTCTCGGTCAGCCTTTTTCAACTCATCAAAAGTCTTGTAAGGGAGATCCGACCGGATCGATAACGCGACCCCGTCCGCCCCGGAAGAACCGAGCCATTGAAACTTTCGCACATCAAAGCGAACCTGTTCCACTTTCGACAGTTGGGCGATCGCCACGTTGGGATTGGCGGCAAGGATCGTCAATCCGTCGGGCTTGGCGCTGTTGAAGACGCTGTTGGTGGCCAGCAGGTGCGCCGCGCCGGGCATCTGCTGAACAATCACGGCTGGATTGCCGGGAAGATGCTTGCCCAGGTGGTGCGCGACGATCTGGGCGGCGATGGCAAGACTGCCGCTCTTGGCGCCAATCACAACATTAATTGTTTTTCCCTCGTAGAAGTTGGCTTGACCCCATGCGGGCGCGACCCAGACCACTAACCAAGTCAAACAAGCGAGAGCTTTCAATGCCTTATGGTATTTCATAGAGTTTCCTCCAACGGTTTGCTTTCTCCCCGGTAACTTTTCAAAGTGCGCATCCTCAGGATTCAAAATTCCTACCCTGCCTTTAACCGCCGCAAGGCTATTTGATTGGGGGTATTGGAGTCAAGCGAGTTTTTTGCGCACCGGAAGACACCAAACGAGTTGCCCGCGAAAGGTACTGAAGGCGCAGCGATCCGGGTGTAGTCATGTCCTCCGGCAGGCTGAAAACCCGCGACGACGGAAAGCTCAGTATCGGCAAATTATTTTGACTTCGGGACCGGGTCACTGGCACGCGACAGTGTCGAAGTGAGAATTCTTAGGTTCTCGCTCTTCTCGATGTAGCGCACGAAAATGTATTTATTTTCCTGCGAATCCAAAGCCGCCGCCGGGACGTCGCCTGCGCCCGCTTCGACTTTTGCCAGGATGAAGTAAAGATCGTTGCTCTTCAAGGCGCGGGAGAATCCTTGTTCAAATTCGGCGATGGTTTTTGTGGTGATCACGTTGGCAAAGCCCGCCCCGCGCGCAATTGCCGCCAGGTCGGCCTGCCCGGCTGTTGCGGTCGGTGCGCCACGGGAAGACTCGTAACATTCATTGTCGAAGACCACGTGAATCAAATTCTTCGGATGCTGATTTGCCATGGTTGCCAGGGCGCCAAGGTTTAGCAGCAAAGAGCCGTCACCATCGAAGGCGATGATCTTGCGGTGCGGCAGCGCCAAAGCCAGACCGAGTGCCATCGAGGAGGTGAGTCCGAGGTTTTGTAGATGGTAGTTGCCCGGATGGGGCCTCAGCGCTTGCCATTCGTGGCGCACAGCGCCGATATTGGTGACCACCAGTTCTTCGCCGAATTGCGGCGCGATGGCGCGAAGACAATCGTATCGTTTCATCAGACTACCTCAGAGCTTGTTTGTTGAGCACAATAGCCGTGGGCCGCCGTGAGGAGCGCGCCAATATCTGACTATCGCGAATGGTCGGACGGATATCGTCAAAGCGGCCGACTTTCTCATAAACGATATGCATTGCTTGTAACACCGGCTCGGTCAAACTACCGACGGTCGC
>JAJONK010000135.1 GCA_021323355.1 Deltaproteobacteria bacterium | reverse complement strand
AGACTATCGAAAACATCCTGGTCATCGCACGAGCCGGGAAAAACAATTACACCCCAACGCACGCTATCGCTCCCCTATTCCACTTTGAGGCCCCGAACCATGCCGATCGCCGCACGAACTAGCCTTCAGATATTTCATAATGGAAATTTTCTATGACCGGATTTGCCAGCAGCTTGTCGCACATGTCACGGATGCGACCTTCCGCGACTTCCCGCGAACTGGCCTGTAAATTGAGCTCGACAAATTTGCCGACTCTAACATCCTGAACCTCTTTGTAGCCCAACGTATGCAGCGACTGCTCGACAGCTTTACCTTGGGGATCGAGCACGCCGTTCTTTAGTGACACGAATATTTTGACCCGCATTAGCACCTTCGGCCGGTCTTCTCCGGCTATAAATCTAACGGAATACCCTGCGAAAGATGAAGTCTACATTGGCAAGATGATGCTTTAAACCCCACACCGCTTCCACCTCGCGCACCGACAGATAACTCGTGATCTCCCGGTCTTTTAGCAACTCGTATTTTAGCTCACCACCATCTCTAGCGATTTTCAAGGCATGGCGTTGAACCATGCGGTAAGCCGCATCTCGAGAGACGCCCTTGTCGACCAGCGCGAGAAGCACCGCCTCGGAAAAAACCGCTCCACCGCTTTTTTCCAGATTACGTTTCATATTCTCGGGGTAGACACATAACTCTCCCAGCACATAGGTCATGCGCCGCAACATAAAATCGAGCGCGATCGTTGCATCCGGCGCAATCACTCGTTCCACCGAAGAGTGGCTGATATCTCGCTCATGCCAGAGCGCCACATTTTCCAACGCCGCCAATGCATAAGAACGCATCAGCCGCGCCAATCCTGTTACGTTCTCGGACAGAATCGGGTTGCGTTTGTGCGGCATGGCCGATGAGCCCTTCTGCCCTGCCGTAAAGGGTTCTTCGGCCTCCTGCACCTCGGTCCGCTGCAGGTGACGAATTTCAACAGCAAACTTTTCTAGCGAACTGCCGATCACTGCCAATGTGGCGAAAAAGTACGCATGGCGGTCGCGCTGGATGATCTGATTGGATACCAATGCCGGTTTAAGTCCACTCTTCTTACAAACATAGGCTTCAACTTTGGGAGAGATCTGGGCGAAGGTACCGACGGCTCCCGAAATCTGACCGACGCTGATATCTTCCACGGCTTTCCTCAGCCGAACAAGATTCCTAGCCATCTCTTCATACCAAAGCGCAAATTTTAAGCCGAACGTGATCGGCTCCGCATGCACGCCATGGGTACGGCCGATCATCACCGTCGATTTGTACTTGTAGGCCTGGCGGCGCAGGACCTTCATCAAGCTCTGCACATCTTCGACTAAAATCGCCGCGGCTTCTCTGAGTTGAATCGCCAGAGCCGTATCCATCACATCGGATGAGGTCATACCGAGATGAAGAAAGCGCGCATCATCGCCGATGGATTCGGCCACAGAGCTCAAAAATGCAATGACTTCGTGCTTTACCTCGCGCTCGATCTCGCGAATACGCCCGACGTCGAAGCGCGCGTTTTTTCTGATCCGGCTGATAGCTGCTTTTGGGACTTTGCCCATTTGTGCCAAGGCCTCAGCCGCCAGAATTTCGATGTCGAGCCATTTCTGAAAACTATTTTCTTCGGACCAGATGCGATCCATTTCCGGTCGTGTATAACGTGGGATCATATTCGCAGTAAGCCTGTAGTTTGATTATCGGCTGACGGTGAATAGAGTGAAATGCGCCCGGGGTTCAACGTTTTCGGATGTCATCGGTATGGCCAAAGCCTCCCGCCTGCCGCTCGGAACGAGGCAATTCGGAGACTTCTTGCCACAGCACGCGCACAACGCGTTGAATTATCATTTGTGCGATCCTCTGTCCCGGCGGAATGATGATTGAGTCTGAACCCAAATTGATGGCGATGAGCTGGATTTCACCCCGGTAGTCCGCATCGATCGTTCCGGGGCTGTTGATTAGAGTCAGCCCTTCTTTCAAAGCAAGCCCGCTACGCGGACGAATTTGCGCTTCGTATCCGAAAGGCAGCGCGATCGCAATTCCGGTCGGAATCAGCGTTCGCTGGAGAGGTCCCAGTTGGATATCGTGAGAAAGGTCGGCGCATAGATCCATGCCGGCCGCCCCTTCTGTCATATAAGCTGGCAGTGAAGCCGGCGCGCCGCCGGGACGCACTCGCTTGATCGCTATCTGAATCTCTTCCACGGCGCCCGAACTCCGATCGAGGAGTGACTACTGGCCGAGACCGAAGTTTTTGACTTTGAAATCTTCCTTGAAATCACCCAGCAGGGAAACTGCCATTGCCTCGGGCCGAAACAAGGCGCGCGCCAACTCGATGATTTCATCACGGGTGACAGAACGAATACGTTGACAGATCTCATCTGTGGTAATCGATTTGCCGAAGTAAAGCTCATTGCGAGCGATATGACTCATCCACGAGTCCGTGGATTCCAAGCCCAGCATGATATTTCCCACTAGTTGCCCCCGGGTGCGGCGAACCTCGTCTTCTTTGATCTCTCCGGCAGCCAGACATTTTAACTCCCTCAACACGAGATCGATGACTTCCTCAACCGCTTCTAGACTGGTGCCGGCATAGATGCCGAGATAACCCGTATCACTGTAGGTGGACATGAAAGAGTAAACCGAATAGGCCTTACCGCGCTTCTCACGAATCTCCTGAAACAACCGAGAACTCATGCCGCCGCCGAGTATAGTGTTCAGTATATAGCCTGCGTGTCGCTGCGGATGGGTCTGGTGAATGCCCGGCATGCCTAAACATAGATGAACCTGTTCTAAGGGCTTAGCATGGGTAAAAGCGCCGCTTTTGGTTTGCGGCAAGAGCTCGGCATTGACTCGACTTGGAAGCGCTGAAACAGACTGTTTTGCGCCACCAAGACGCGTATTCAACTCCTTCACCAGCTTATCGTGTTGGAAGTGGCCGGCGGCTGCGACAACGACTCTGCTCGGATGGTATCGTTCGTGAAAGAAATTGACGAAGTGTTCCCGACCAAACTTCGAGACAGTCCCAACATGACCGGCAATCGGCCGGCCTAGTGGGTGATTCTGGAAGAAATCCAAACTAAACAGATCGTGCACATAGTCATCCGGAGTGTCTTCAGCCTGGGAAATCTCTTGAAGAATAACCGATCTTTCACGCTCGATTTCTTCAGCGTCAAAACTTGAATTGAGAAAAATATCGGTCAGCAGATCGCTCGCCAGCGGCAGATCTTCGTCAAGCACCTTGGCGTAGTAGCAGGTGTGTTCCTTGGAAGTAAAAGCGTTCAGCAGGCCGCCCACGGCATCCATCTCTTCGGCGATCTGCGCCGCCGTGCGTGTCGTCGTTCCCTTGAAAAGCAGATGTTCGATGAAATGGGATATGCCATTCTCATCCGGCAACTCATGACGGGAGCCATTCTCAACCCAGATCCCCAAACTCACCGAACGGTGATCGGTCATCTCTTGAGAGACAACTCGGATGCCATTATCCAAAACGCTTTTAGCAAACATAATAAAAGTACAAACCTGCAGGGTTATTCTTCAGGAGGGCCATCTGAGCCGCCGCCAAGGTTTGTTTGTCCCCCGCCGCTTTCTTGAAGAGCCTCTTTCCGACTGAGCCTGATCTTACCCTGGCGATCGACTTCAAGGACTTTGACCATGACCTCATCGCCCTCTTTAAGCACGTCCGCAACACGACGCACACGTTCAGGAGCAAGTTGCGAAATATGAATTAGACCATCGGTGCCGGGGAAAATCTCGACAAAGGCACCGAAATCGACGATCTTCCGCACAGTCCCTTTGTAGATCTTCCCAACCTCCGCTTCGGCTGCGATATTCTGGACCATTTGTATAGCTTTTTGTGCAGCGGCTTCATCGCTCGAAGCGATGGTTACCGTGCCGTCATCTTCGACATCCATTTTGACACCGGTTGCTTCAATGATCCCGCGGATAACTTTGCCGCCCGGGCCGATGATTTCACGGATCTTCTCGGGTTTAACTCTGATCGTGATGATTCGAGGCGCATGGCCCGAAACGTTCGTGCGCGGCACCGACAGAGTCTTGCCCATCTCGCCAAGAATGTGCATGCGTCCTTCCTTGGCTTGATAAAGAGCCTGGCGCATGATGTTACGATCGACACCGCTGATTTTGATGTCCATCTGGAGCGAAGTCACCCCCTCAGCAGTTCCTGCAACTTTGAAATCCATGTCGCCCAGGTGATCCTCATCGCCGAGAATGTCCGAGAGGATGCGCACATGCTCGCCTTCTTTAATCAACCCCATGGCGATGCCGGCAACTGGAGCGGAAACCGGCACACCGGCGTCCATCAAGGAAAGCGATCCTCCGCATACCGTCGCCATCGATGTTGACCCATTCGATTCCAATATCTCTGAAACGAGCCGTAACGTGTACGGGAAGCTCTCCTCCGGTGGTAAAACCGGCAGCAAAGCACGTTCGGCAAGATTGCCATGACCAATCTCACGCCGGCCCGGGCCGCGCAAGAACTTGACCTCACCGACGCTGAACGGCGGGAAATTGTAATGCAGCATGAATTTTTTGAAGTGCTCGCCGATCAAAGCGTCCACCCTCTGCTCATCGGAAGCGGTGCCAAGTGTGGTCACAACCAATGCCTGAGTCTCGCCGCGCGTAAACAGGGCGGACCCGTGGGTACGCGGCAAAACCTCGACCTCGCAACTGATCGGCCGAATATCCTTTAATCCACGGCCATCGATGCGCCGCTCCTTCTCTATCACCAAGTTTCGAAAACAATTTCTTTTAAGCTCCTCAAAGGCGCCTTTGATATCCTTAGCCTTGTCTGGATGCTCTGCCAATGCTAACGGTACCACGTCACCTTTCACTTCTGCGATGCGCTTGTAGCGTTCCAACTTTTCTGGGACCTCGAGCGCTTGCTTTAGTTTTGACAGAGCCAAACCTTCAACCCGTTGGGCCGCGGCCTTATCGAGCTGCGCCAGGGGCACTTGACGTTTGGTCTTGCCAACCGCGCGCCGAATTTCCTCCTGCATCTCCAACAACGGTTGAATCGCCTCGTGCCCGGCAAACAGCGCTTCTAGAATCTCATCCTCGGGGATTACCTGCGCGCCACCTTCAACCATGACGATAGCCGCGCGACTCCCTGAGAGAAAGATATCCATATCGCTGTCTGAAAGCTGACTCTGCGTAGGATTCATGACTAGTTGCCCATTGATCCTGCCGATTCGAACACCTGCCAACGGACCGTTGAAAGGAATGTCCGAAACTTCTAGGGCAACCGACGCTCCAAGCATGGCGACAACGTCGGGATCGTTTTCGCGGTCGGCAGAAAGGACTGTGGCAATGATCTGGGTCTCGCAACGGAGTCCTTCCGCAAACAGCGGACGAATCGAGCGATCAATCAAACGACACGTAAGGATCTCCTTTTCCGACGGTCGTCCCTCGCGCTTGAAAAACCCGCCGGGAATTTTTCCGGCGGCAAACGTTTTCTCCTGGTAATCGACCGTCAGGGGAAAGAAATCCGTGTCCAGTTTAAAATCTTTGGCAGCTACAGCAGTAGCCAAAACCACCGTTTCGCCGTAGCGAATCAAGGCCGCACCATCAGCCTGCTTTGCCAGGCGACCGACCTCGATGGACAAAGGTCGACCGTGAAAATCCAATTCAATTTTCTTGATCATAGACGCTCCTCTAAAGTGAGAGGTGCTTGACGGAGGGTAAGGATGGAGGGCAATCGGTTAGGAAACCGTTACTTCCTTATTCCAAGTCGTTGGATTAGAACCTGATATCGTTCGAAATCGGATTTCTTCAGATAATCAAGGAGCCTTCTCCGTTGGCCTACCAGCTTTAATAGGCCCCGACGGGAATGATGATCTTTAGCATGAATCTTGAAGTGCTCGGTAAGGTATTCGATGCGCTGACTCAAGAGCGCGACTTGCACTTCAGGAGAGCCGGTATCGCTCTGATGGACCCTGAACTGCTCGATAACCCCCTGCTTTTGCTGTGGAGCAATTCCCATGTTCTCCGCTTTTTCTCTCTTTCCTTTTGATTATCGACATTTTCTAACATAGTGACCTGATATTGTAAAGCTGCAACTACGCCGAGCGGCTTGGCGGCGCGCAGTTGGCACGCGTTGAGGTTTTTAGCCCGCAAATCGGCGGATCCGAGATCTAAAAACATAGTAAAGACGTTTTTTTGTCAGATGGTTATGGTAAAATTCGTCTATGACAACTTCGATCGCTGCTGTGCTGTTACAAATTCTGCTCCTGGTTTTAATCTCTCGCTCGCATGCAGCGGATTTCTTTCGTTGGATCGATCAGAACGGGGTGGTCCATTTCACCGATAATTTCCATAATATTCCGGAAGCGCGCCGATCAACGGCAGTTCGAATCAAGGGGCAAGAGCCGGCCAGACCCGCGGCGCCTTCCAAGGTTTCGCCAGCAACCGCTGCCAAGGCATCCATTCCTTTTGAAAAACGTGGACAGGTGGTTGTCGTGGAGGTGATGCTTAATAACACTGTGCCCGTCAGATTGGTTGTCGATACCGGCGCCACCTATACAATGATTTCAGCGGCGACAGCCAAAGAGTTAAGCATCGATCCGCAGCGCGCTCAGCGCACGATGCCCTTTCAAACCGCGAACGGTGTCATCCAAGCACCCCTTGCCAATTTGGAATCGGTGATAGTGGGCGGAATGGAAATGAAAAACCTTACCGCAGCGATTCACGACGCTGTGCCAGGCGCCCAAGTCGCCGGTCTTCTCGGTCTCAACTTCCTTAGCAACTTTCGATTGGATATAGATACCGA
>JAJONK010000134.1 GCA_021323355.1 Deltaproteobacteria bacterium | reverse complement strand
CGCGCGAAAAAGACACTCCGGCCGGTTTTTTCCCAGGTCAGATCCATCGAGTCGTCGAAGTCGACCTCTACTGCCATCAACGACTCGGTAGCCCGATTAGCATCGATATCCGGCTTGGCGAAGTAGAAATGAACTTGTCTTCCGGGAGCCAGCTTCCCCGACCGGAAGTGTTGGCGAATCGAGCGGCCCCAGAGCTCCTTGTCACTGGCGGTCAGGTTAAATCGGTCAAGGATTCTGGGTAAGGTATCTCCGGAACGGACACGATGAACAATGTATTCCTGCCTATGCCAAAAATCCAAGGCGGTTGCCTGCCGAGCAGGGAGCAAGGTGTTATTAGTAAGCCGGCCAACCGGTGGAGTAGGGGCTGGTATCTTGCCTTTGGCGACTCCTTTGCGCACCCCCGCTTGTCTGGTGGGGTCGGCCTCTGCCGGTTTCGCGGCTCCAGTCGCGACAAGTAAGGATAACCAGATCAGCAGGCTATAGACAGATTGAAGACCTCTGAACTGCAGCACCTGACGGGTCTGCTGTCCAGGGTGCCCGTATGGGAATCCAAGTTGCATACAAACTTTACATTGAATAAACCGTTTAGCCGGGTCTGTCAATCCACAAACGGTTGGCTGGACGTCTCAGGACTCGCCCAAAAACAGCCTTCTCACAGCGACTTCAAGGATAAAAAGCGCAAACGCAAGGGCCAGCAGCGGCCCGCGGATAGGTTGATCAGTGGCCGTAGTATGTTGCCTTTCCACTTTTTCGATGAATTTTGGGTTTATCTCGCCGCCGCTGGTCTCCGCTAACCTCGTAAGCAGCGCTAAGTTAACATCGGGGCGCGATAACTCACGTTTTGGATCGTAGGTGGAGGTAAATCCCACCGGAGGGTACGCGATCTGGCGGCCCTTTCGCTCTTCCAAGAGATCAATGCGGTATTCGCCGGGAGGTAAGATCGGCAGGGCAACCTGGAAATGTCCGGCAGCGGTCCTTTTGAGTATCCCTTCGGTTTTGGTGCCGTTCCCGCTTGCTGAGAAGCGAAACTGACTCTCCGAAGCGGTCTCCTCAAATATATAAAGATCCAAGATCGGCTGAGTGCCGGACAAGCTAATCCTCGCTTCGTGAACCGGTATGGGGGTGTCGCCGGTGGGGCGAATCCACTCCAAAACTTTTTCCCAAAACTCCGGCAGGCTTGCCCATTGAATCCAAGCGCGGCTCCATCGCCCTTCCAGGTCAGTGGTTAACGCCACTGTTTTGCCTCGGCCATAGCGCCAGGAGGCGAGCAGTGGCGCTTTTCGTCCCTCTTTGGCGATTGAGAGGTCCAGCTGAGCGCCACGCTTGAGTTCGGTTTCGATGAAACCGCGCAGCGGCGGATACCCTTTGCCAGAGAAGCCGGCCAGCAGTTCCGAGCCTCTTTCATGGACAGGTATAAAATCGCGTTCCGGTGGTGGCGGTTCGTCCTTCGGCTTCTCCTGGACCCGTTGCAAAACGATCTGCGGCAGAGTCGTCGGATCGTAAATGTGATGAAAAAAACCACCGCCGTATTGGGTGATTCTTTTTAAAAGCGGGATGTTTGCTTCTGCGCCGATAGCCACGGCCGACACGGTAATCTGCTGCTCGGCCTTCATGACGTTAACCAGATCGATGAAGTCGCCGCCGCTTCCGCCGGTTTCACCATCGCTCAGGATTATCACGTGCTTGTGGCCGGCATTTTGTCTTTCAAGCTGTCGCTTAGCTTCGATGATCGCCGGTAGCATCACCGTTCGGCCGGCAGGTTTTAGCCGCTCCACCTCGGTATTGAACGATCCTCTGAGGCTGCCGATCCTGGCAAGCGGCACGACCACGAATGGATCAACGTCAAAGCCGATGACGCCTAGCAAATCATTGTCCTTCAGCTGCCGGGCGACCGCTTTAGCCGCCTCTTGAGCGTACAAGATCCGATTATCTTCTCGCATGCTGCCGGATTTATCGATGACCAGTAGGATGGCTCGATTTTTTTCTTCCTGCTTGGGTGGATCTTTAAACTCAACTGGCAAAAGCGTCTCGATAGGAGTGCGGCGATAACCCCCCGGTCCGAAACTCCACTCACTGCCCAGCATAATGAAGCCATTGCCACCATCAACGTGCCTTTCGACCGCGCTGAGATAGCTTGAGGTCAACTTTTCGCGTTCGACATTATTAAAAATGACTACATTGAAGCCGTTTGGAGCCGGCGCCGAGTCGGCTGTGCGTGAGGTCACTTCGAACCCTTGGCGGCGCAGGATCTCTTCGATGTACCTTCCGCCCTCAATGCGACCGCTGACGATGAGAATTTTTCCCTTACTGCGCACGCTAGTCCAGGCCAGCGCGTGGTTGTCCGGTTCAAACTGATCGAACTCGTCCTGACGGGCTGTGAAGCTGGCTCGGTATGAATTTAGGGGTCCGTCCGCAAGCGTGCTCGGATAGGACAGAATCTGACTGCCGGGTTTAAGTTTGACCGGATCGGTTTTGAATGTCACGCCGTTGCGAGTGAGAACCAACGTTCCATCCACCTCTCGGCTATTGTGATTTTCCAGCATGACTTTGATGTTCACCGCTTCGCCCGCGTCCCCATGGGTCGGAGCGACGAGTTTGGCTACGGTTATGTTGGCAAGGCTCATCCGCTGCGCCGGCACAATCGGGAAAACCTTCAAACCGGCGGCGGCGATGGCGGGCAACATTAAATCTAACTTGCCCTGGTTTTCCCACCCATCGGTAAATAAGTAGACACTGCGAGGCGACGGCGGGAGCGAGAGCAAATTTTCAAAAAGCTGCTGAAGGTTTGTATTCTCCGGCTTCACGGTGTTCTGCATCGCAGGTCCGGCTTTTATCGATTCGCGCCAGTTTGCGCTGTCCCTTGCCTCGGCAGCGAAAATCAATGTGCGGTCAGCGCCATTGGGAGCAAGCGCACCTTGTGCCGAGCTGTCCATCCATTGGCGCATACTCGCGGAAATACTCTTCGAAACGTCGAAGGCGAAGATGCGCTCTTCGCTTTCACGTTTGGTCTGTTTGGTGACGAATTGCGGATCGGCCAAGGCGATGGTTAGAACAGCCAGAATCAGCGTGCGCCAAATTAGGACGAACCATCTGCGGTCGGCGAACCAGAACCAAAGCACCGGCAGTCCGATCAGTAGCCACAAAAACAATGGCTTGGCGAACTGTACATCGGCTAGCAGAGTCTTCATGAAAGCTTTGGCCGGGGCGCTGCCGCCGGCAATTGCCTGTGATCGGCTGGCGGGACAAAGAACCACTCGACAATGAAAAGCAGCAATGACGCCATAACCAGATAAGGCCAGAAGGAGAAGAGTGTCGAACCGCTGCTGATGGCGCTCTCAGTTGGTTTTATCTCCATAGGCTTGCTGTCGCGCAGATCCGATTCACTGGCGGATTGATAGTTGATCGCCAAGAGCTGACCCTCGCCACCTTGATTGAGCTGGTAAATCCCCTGATAAAAGGTGTTGGTGAAGCTAGTTGAGGCCGGTTTGACTACATGTTTTTCCCCTCGTGGGGTAGTCAATGTTGATTCGTGTTGGGCAGCCCTCAGGGCAACTGGCTCCCCTGTGGCTCGGCCTTTAGCGCCGCTGGCCGATATAAACCAGTCAAGAAGATTGAGCGTGAAGATCGACATTGGCAAATTCTCTCGTCCTAGATACGGAAAAGGATCAAACCCGAGCACCAGGAGCCTTTGGCCCTGATGCTCCATCGTGAAGGCAAGTGATCCTTGGACGGTTTCGATGATTGTTTCGCCGGCTGTTTGCGGAATTAACGGCCGGGCATACGTTGGACGGAACAGGGCCATGTTGAGATATCGGTTCAGTGGATGCGATTCGCGCCAGCCCGACGCCACCGGCCGTGTAACCGGCTTGGCCAATTTGACAACGGCATTGCTGTCGGGCGGCAAGACGAGCAGAGATGGATTGACCGGCAATAAGGCTGGTGCTGAATAGTGAAAAATCTCCAAGCCGAAACCTGAACGATCGGTCTGCTGGTAGTCTTCGGGGGCAACGATGGTCAGGCTTACGCCCGAGATCGCGCGCAAACTGTTCAGCGCTTGAGGACGAGGCGAAACCGCCAGGATCTTCAAGCTACGCGCGTTTGCGGCAATGGCAAATTGCCGATTATCGAGACTCAACGCGTCGTTGTCGTCAATTTCAGCAACATAATATGGCTTCTCGGAGAGACCCTGGAAGGTCGCGGAAGCAGTTCGTCGCGCCGGAACCTTGAGTTCCCGATTGGCTACGGCACTTCCACTGCCATCGTCCCTTACCGTTACTCTGACCCGTTGATCTTGGGCGGAATAGTTAGCAACTTCGACGGACGCCTCTAGACGTCGGTTCACCAGAGAAGAGGGCGAAACGCTAAACGCAGTTATCGCCAGGTTGTCTCGCGGTTTTCCCACGGTAAGAACCCGAACGGCGCCCGATTGGCCTCGTACCGGCCGATCGCTGATGAAGTAGACGCGCTCATACTTGTGATTGGAGGTTAGCTGGTTAAACAGGTCGGCATAATTCGTCGGCGCATCAGCCAGGTCGTAGGGCTCCAAGCCGACCAGCAATCCTATAGCCTCAGACGGCGAAACGGGTGCTCTGTTAACTTTCTGAAGCTGCGGCACAAGTGTGAAAATATCTACTTTACCGTTTGCACTGAGATCACCGAGCACTCTCCGGGCCTGATCCCGGGCGAGTGCGATACGAGCTGTGCCATCCTCCCGCGCCTGCATGCTAGCCGAGTTGTCCATCACAATGGCGATATTGGATAACCGGACAGAGAATACCGGCTCGGCAAGCGCCAAAATCAACAAGGTCAGCAGGAGCAACTGAAGAAAGAAAACGGGCGGAAGACGCAGCTGGCCCCACGGTTTTGCAGTTGCTTGCGTACCTTGCTCCATAAACAACAGCAGGCTGGAAAAGACCACACGGCGTGGTTTGCGCCGGACGAGATAAGGCACCAGGAGCAAGGGTAGCGCAAAGAGTCCGTAAAGGGCTGCGGGATTGAGAAACTCCATGATGCAATCTTATTTGAACAGACCGATCGCGGGTAAGGTCGCGAAAACGAAATCGCCCAAATCCCGGTCATTAACATAGAGAGAGTAATGAATACCGCTTTGATGACAAAAGCTGCGCAGTTCTGAGTTATGCTGCGCCAGTTTGGTCCGGTACTCTTGCCGCGCGCGAGCGCTCCATCTTAGCCGAATTTCACGTTGGGTTTCACTATCCACCAGATTTAAGCCACCATCGGTAAACGGCGGATCTATTTCTGTCCGGCTCAAGACCTGGATCACCGCGATATCGAGATTGAGGGCTCGTAACAAATTTAGTCCGCGCTGGTAGGACTGCGCCGGCATCAAAAAATCGGAGATTAAGATTGCTTTGCCCGGTCGCCGGAGTTTCTTAAGGTGCTCGCCTAACGACCCCGCTAAATCGAGGAGACCGCGCGGCTCTAACGACAGAGCGAAGCGCACGCAGTCCGCCATGCGGCGGCGACCGCGAAAAAATGGCGATGCCGGGCTCATGGACTCGCCGTGTAATAAATGGAGCTTGACATGATCATGGTTCGCCAAAATGACATAGGAGAGCGCCAATCCGATATGCGCGGCTGGTAAGAATTTCTCTGGGCTCGACGGAAATGCCATCGACGCGCTGGCATCGATGAAAACGTAGGCGAACAGATCAACCTCTTCCCGGAACACCTTTATATAAAGCCGATCAGTGCGCGCGTAGATCCCCCAATCCAGGTAGCGCAGATCATCTCCGGGGGAATAACGGCGGTAGTCGGCAAACTCCAAACTTGTGCCGCGTCGAGGCGATGAATAATTGCCGGTGTGGCTGCCGAGAAACTCTTTCCTAGTGCGTAAACGAAGCGTTTCCAACTGTGTCAGGAATTCCGGCGTAAACGGTTCGGGGAGCATTGAAAGATCTAACCCGCGGTGGTTGCGTAAGGGATCGGATCGCGAAGGCCTGCCTCTTTAAAACCTTTTAGCCTCAGCTGACAGCTGTCGCACAGGGCGCAAGCTTTGCCGTCCACAGTTGGATCATAGCAACTCCAAGTAAGGCTGTAGTCGAGTCCCAGTTCGCTTCCTTGCTTAATGATTTCTGCTTTCGTCATTTGAATTAACGGGGTGTGAATCTTCAACTGCACTTTGCCTTCGACGGCGGCTTTGGTCGCCAGATTGGCCATCCTTTCAAAGGCGCGAACGTATTCGTCGCGGCAATCGGGATATCCGCTGTAGTCAAGCTGATTGGCGCCAAAAAAAATGTCCGATGCTTCAATCTTTTCGGTCAGTGCCAAGCCGTATGCTAGGAAGATGGTATTGCGCGCCGGCACGTACGTTACCGGTATGCCGTGCTCAATTTCCGATGGGGAGCGGCCTTTGGGAATCTCCATGCGATCAGTGAGAGCCGAACCGCCAATCGCGCGGAGGCCGGACTCAATTATCAGGTGCTCCTCGACTCGCAACCAAGCCGCCACCTTTTTAGCGGCTTCGATCTCACGTTCGTGACGCTGGCCATAGCGGAAGGTGAGGGCGTGAAGATCGAACTGATTGCGTGCAATCGCTGCCGCGGTGGTCGAGTCGATTCCACCGCTAAGTAGAATGACAGCTTTTTTTCGCGTTTTCATAGAGAATGCCATAGGCCAAACTGGCCAGGTGATGTGGGCAGGCTCAATAGAGAACAACCGGCCGGTCCCTGGGAATATTCTTTACGTATTCCTTAAATTGAGCCAGCGGGGCTGAGGTGGCGCCGAGAATATGAACTTCATTGTATTCCGCAGTCGTTCGCACGTCGATAATCAAGGGCTTTTTACCGGCTTTTACCTCAGCGACCAGCTCATCAATGGATGAAAATGCCAGCGGCACGTTGGCAGGCAGTGATTGTTGGGCAAACTGAGGGTACTTAGAAGGATCGGCGCTTGCCGTCTGATGATACGCCAGCAGTGATGCCACTGAAAGTGTCAGCAAGAAAATTTTCCGTAAATTCAACGTTTTCATTTCTTTGCTCCTGCCGACTTGTAGTTGCTGTACTGAGCCAAGCTGTCCAATGACTGAATGCCGGAATAGCGTTGCCCATTGATAATCCACGTCGGATAACTCTTGATCCCCGCCTCATTGCATGCTTGCGCTTGCGGCGCGCGCGGCCCGCCCGGGCTACATTCGATGTACGGCACTCGCGCCGATGAGGGGCCAAAAAGCTCCTTCTGCTCGGTGCAGTGGGGGCACCACGATGCGCCGTAAAATTTGGCATCGCTCTTGGCTAGATGTTCAACGAGTCCGCGAATCCATGGATCCTCCGGGCCGGCGGTCTTTCCGATATAGCCCGAGTAATGAAGATGGAGGACGATGATGATCAGAACCGCCGCTCCAGCGGTTTTCCCAAGCCATGGTCCCCAAGAAAATCCCGGCATTTTAGCAGGCCGCCGCGTGAGGAGCACGGCAAAAATCGCCGTCATCAATCCAAGTGAAGTCAAGCAATACGGACAAGCGGAGTCCAAAACGATCAGTGAAACACCGGTAAGGTAGAGGCTATAAAGCACTCCGATAATGGTGACGGTCCAAGCCATCTTCCACTGACTAGGCGTCGTTTTGTTCCAGGCGATGGCGGCTAAAAGAGCGTAGGTCAAAAAGCCCCAAAACGAAATCGGCATGCCCAACAGTTTCGACCAGCGGCTATTGAGTACGATGTCGCAGGCGCTGCCGACAGTGCATCCGGCTACTGACTGGCCCTGCCAAGCGGAATAGGTCAGATAACCGGACAGGAGCATACCGGAGATCGCCAAAGCGAGTATCGGCCAGTTCGGTTGCTGTTTGGCTGTGCTCGGCGCAGCTGTTTGGATGTTGGAGGTTGGCCTGTTCTTACTTGTCTTTGCCATTTTTATAAACTCCTCAACCCTTCACTAAGATGGCCACATCTCTGCGGAGACGCTGTAGCGCTTCGTTATCCCGGCTATCATAATAACCGCGAATTTGCGCTTGCCGGTCGATCAATACAAATCTCGGGCTATGCAAAATCACGCCAGGATCGCTCGAGGCGGTGGCGACGCTCAAGCGGAAACCGTTCTGGACCAGGTTTTTTATCTCTTCTTGCCCGCCGGTTAGAAATAGCCAACGATCTCTGCTGGCTTTAAATCGATCTGCATACTGGGAAAGAACTGATGGCGTGTCCTTGTCGGGGTTGACGGAAAAGGACAGTAGCTTCACGACTTCTTGCCCCGACAGTTCGTCTTGTAGCCTGGCCATCTCTGCGCTCTGAAGCGGACAGGTATCCTGGCAATCGGTATAGATAAAATCGGCAATCCAGATTGTGCCGCGCAGTTGCTCCGACCCGATGGTCTTGCCGCTTCTTTCTGTTAATGAGAATTCGGGCACAGAACCGTACTGGCTCATTCCTTCCAGAGAACTCCGTTGGTTAGCGCCGAAGCGGCTCTGTGGAGCCAGCTTGATCCAGAGGAACGTGCCGATGACGATGCCCATTGCGGCAACCATCAATCCCAATAGTATAAATCGGTACTTGTTAGTATTCATGGGCAAATATTTACCGGAAAGAAGTTTATCGATTAATTTGCCGTTTGTGTAGAGGCCGAATCGATTGGCAGCGAAGACATTGAAGATGGTAGGCGCAGTATCGCCCATTCGCTTGATGAAGCAGCTTGTTTCGGACTGTCAACAGCTGACAGTGATCGAACAGATCGAGAGATCTCTGCCACGTAGGCGCTATCTGCCTACCCCCTTTTGCGGCAAATTCGACTGTTCGAATTTGAGCGAAACTGGCTGAGTCCTGTTATGGCAGAGTGGTTCTGCGTCATGATTCTCCTCGAAAATCCCGCGTTGGCTGCTGGCATATCGCTTGCTGGTGACGCCGCTACGGGAGTAACTCAATGAAACAGTCCACTTCAAGCTATACGGATCAGAACTGGAGTTGGCCACAGTCGACTTGGTTCCAGAAGCGTCTCAACGCCATCAAAGCGCAGGAAGAGGCGGCCCGGCAAAAGCATCCTTCTCCGCAAAAGCCGACTGCTGCAGAGAGGAAACCAAGTAAAATTGAGCCTTCCGAAGACCTTTAAGCGACCAGCTACTTTTACTCCGCCAATTCGCATTCAGCTTACCATCCGCGAGGACTTTCCCTGCCACTTTCTCGGGCCCCGGGAATACCTGGCAACCCATGAAAACCGCTGCCGCAGGCCGGCGCAAACAGCAGAACTGACAATATAATTTTTCGAAATCGCAGCTCCTGTAGCGTTAGGATCCTTCATAGAGAGGGCGGAGCCGAGACTTGAAGAAGCGGCTTAGCATCTACTGGGTGGAGCTATCAAAGTTCCATGTAAGAGTCCCGACATGGTGAGCACGACAACGCGCCCAGGCTGAGTTAACGCGGCGGTAGAGGTCCGGTTCCGGCAAACTTTTTGAATAGGTCTATCGTTTCAGCGTCGCGCGGAATCTCTTTAACAACTTTCGCTTGCTCATCAGGCATGAGCGGGGTCGGTTCATCGCCGCCGGTGAGTTTCCGGTACTCGGTGATGAATGCCGGATCTAAATGGGTCTTTCGCACGGCCTCCTTGAGAATGTCGACACGATCTTTTGGAGTCGCCGGCGGTAGAAGCAGAGCGGTGCCGATAGATCGGAAGCCCCGCATCATGTCCAGAAGCTTTTTCTCTTTATCGGCCTTGGCAATTCTTCGATGTCTGGCAGATTCAGATTCACAAAACGAGAGTCTTTACGTCCTTTGGGCACTTCGATGGCGGCGTGAAAGTCAACCAATTTTTTGTTTACCAAATCATGCTCAATGACCGTACTTGTTGAAGCGACCTGCGCGTCCACCTCCCCACGCGCGAAAGCAACGTCCAGATCTTCATTTTCATATCCTGGGATGAACCGAGGTTCTTTCATATCCAGGAGGTAGGCCGCTCACGCGGCTCTGGATATACCCGGTATGGCCTACAGGAGCGCTGCCGATGCGGACTCCCGAAGCCGCGCGGAGTTTAGCCAGAGTATCTAGACCTGCTTGCTTACGCGTATTGAACAAATAGTAAAGGACATGTTCCGTCGTTCCCAGATAAACGAGCTTATCGATATCGTACTGAACACCGGATTCCCCTAAGACCGCGTATGGTATGATGCTGCTGGAGATCCGGAAGAGCGTGAGACCGTCGGCCCGAGCGGTATTGTAAAGATGATTGGCCGCCTTTCGCCCACCTGCCCCCGCCATATACTGAAATGTGATGGTTGGATTCCCCGGAATGTGTTTGACAAGAACTGACGCCCGGGCTCTCGCGCGCAAGTTACCCATTCCGCCGGGACCAGCGCCGATGATGAGAGTGATGGCCTTTCCCTGCTAGAAGGGCGCCTGTGAAAAAACTGGATCGGCACCAATTGTCGTCAATATAACGGACACAACAAAAAAGAAACCGAGCGCGGGAGCATAGTGGGATCCAAAGCGGCGCATAATGACTCCTTCAGTCCATAAGTTCCTAGCAAAGATTACATGGCGCGATTTGACAGGCATAGGCGGATTCACAATTTAGGTCAAGCGCGAAATAACCGATTACGCCGTCAGCGATTAAAATCGTTAAACTAAGCTCCACGATGTAATTTTCACGTTGGCGAGGTAAATGAAATCCACCAGAGGACTTTTGATAGCGGGACGCTAAGCAGTCGTTGCACTTGACGCGACTGGAGATCCGGTCGCGATCATGCGAATTGTCCATGCCCGGATTAACGAAAAAACCAGCACTGTCGCAACGATCAACAGAGTCAGAAAAATCCATAAGACAATCCAGTACGCCTGAGTCTTGTCGTAGATCACGCCCGCGAGGACCGGACCGGCAAAGCTTCCCCACATGTAGAAAAAACTCATCATTCCCCTGATTGTCGCGAAGTGGCGGCGGCCGAAAAAATCTCCGACAGTTGCCCAGACGATGGGAAATGAGGCATCGAGTAGAGTAAAGCCGATAGCAAATAACCAAAGTTGATAATGAGCCGAATCGAATAGAAGCGGCACCACCGAGACTGCAGGGAGCAAGTGGCAGGCGGCTAGAAGCTTGGGCTTGTTTACCCGATCTGCGATCCAGCCGAGAACAAAGTGCGCCACTAGATTGACCAGCGCAAAGATGCCAAGCAGGGAAGCGGCGGCGCTCTCTGACATCCCCTTCCAAACCATCAGCGGAATAAAGTGGACCGTGGCTGCGCTATAACAAGTCACTCGAGCAGTCATCGCAGTTACCAGCACCCAGAACATCCATGTCTTCATCGCTTGCCTGCTGGTGAAATCGCCGTTGGCATTTCCGTCTGCCGAGCTTATCGACGAATCTGCGCCCTCATTCAGTGCCGTGGCCTCTCCATCCGGGAGCAACCCCATGCTTTCGGGGGAACGCTTCAACTGAAAGGTAAGAGGTAAGCAGACTAGTAGAAAAACACAGCCAGAGAGAAAAGCTGCCCAGCGCCAACCTATCGACGATACTCCAATGGCCAAGAGCGGAGAGATCAGCGCGCCGCCGATAGGTACTGCGGCGCTGACTACGGTCATGGCGCGCGCACGCTGGCGAATAAACCAGCTATTGGCGACGACCATTGGCGAGTGGACAAAACCGGCAACGAACGCGAGAGAGATCACGCCGAGGTAGACGATCATGAAACTGGTATAGCTATCGGCCCAAGACAGAAGGATGTAACCGACGCCGGCGAGAAAAACCGCAGTAACCATGATCGGACGCGGGCCATAGCGGTCGATGAGGTAACCGACGAGCGGCGCTTCTATGGCGCCCTGCGCCCGCGAAAGCGAAAACGCCAGGGAAGTTGCCGCGCGGCTGATTCCTAGATCCTGGCTAATCGGCAGAAAGAAAACGGTGAAGCCAAACTGGTGCAATCCACCACCAACGATGCGAATAACTGAAACCAATCCGACCATACGCCAACCGTAATAGACATCCGATAAAAGATTGAAGAAAGGATTGAAGCTCATGGTGGCGAGAGAAAAGATACAGTGGCGACGGTATGTTAACTACCATAGTGCGTCAAGCGATGAAGAACTGTTTTCATGTGCGACGGAAAATTTTAGGTCGAAGGTCGCCTATGATCGGCTGACTTGAGCTTGACAGAAACCCAGTCCCCGTTTAGCGTCGCCCATACATGGCAATCCGAGCATATTGAACAGACGCTTTGATGTCGCGCCAAGAGGTGACGTCGGTTCATTGCGGGACAACGCCTCACAAAATACGCTCAAGCAAAAATACTCTATGAAGAGAATCGGGGGAGAGCGTTGAGCGGCTGCGTCGTGACTAAAGGATTTAGGATTTGACAACCGAGGAGCACCCAGGTTCACCGGGATGGCCGCCGCGCACAATCTAGAGGAGACAGGAGCATGGAAATTTTAGTCGAGTATCTGAAACTAATTGGATGGGGCATCGTAGGCATCGTAACAATGGTTCTGTCCCTCTGGGTCTTATTATTAGTTTTCACGTGGCTTACGCCTGTGGATGAGTGGGAGGAGCTGAAAAAAGGCAATCTGGCGATCGCTATCGTTATGGCGGCTGTGATCATCGGCTTTGCTCTGGTGATCTCGTCGGCCATTGCGCCGCCAAATTTTGCTCCATGAGCCGAGAGGACCCGACGT
>JAJONK010000133.1 GCA_021323355.1 Deltaproteobacteria bacterium | reverse complement strand
TTTTCCTTGCGCTGCGCGGCGAGCATGGCCATGCGGTCGGCGAGTTCGTTACCTTCGGTGCCTACATGCCCGGCGACATGAGTGAGCGTGAGTTTGTCTTTTATCCGGCGGTAGATTGCGTAACAGTCCTGGATGATTCTCAGGTTCTTGATCTCACCGCCGGGTTTCTTCCAGCCTCTCTTTTCCCAGCCGGGGGCCCAAAGGCGAATGCAGTTGATGGAGTACGCTGAGTCGCTGCACACCTCGACGCTGTTGCCGGCCTCGAGCTCTGCTTCGGCCATATGCAATGCATGATAGAGCGCGTTCAGTTCGGCCGTGTTGTTGGTTCCCATGGGGTTATACAGGCCGTACCACAATTCGGCGAGTTTGCCCGCTCGATATACCACAATGCCGGAGCCGGCATTGCCGGGATTGGGATCACAGGCACCGTCACAATAGATAGCGACATCGAACCGGTGAGCGATATGCGCGGCACGTCGTTCCCTGGCTGATGTGTTCGATCTTTGCTTGGTAGATGGCTTGGACGGAGTGATTGCGGAGCCGCCACGACGGAACGCTTGCTCCGCTTCCGCCAGGGTTGCGAAAGATTTGTAGCGCGCGCCGGCATACCGCTCCACGGCGCGCTGGGTGGTCGCCCAATCCATGAATACACCGGTCTCCCGTCCTGACCATACGACGTAATACTTTTGCGCCATGCTGAGTCGATTTTGCTCCTGCGTCAAAAAATCCTCTTACCTGTCTGATGTGAGGAAACTGTTATCATAAATCCAGAGCGCGGCAGAGCTGAAAGCAATCGGAGTCGGAAATACCTCCCGCCAAGGCGCAAAATCGCTAAGTGTGATTAGGAAAGATAAAAACTTTTACGAATGATTCGCACTCTCAATCTCCGAACTTCTCGAGCCTTTGCTCTTTGCCCGAGAGATTCCGAGATTTCGTTGAGGTTTTCTCGAAGGTTGTGCTGCGCGCCCTCAGCGCCTGTGCGGCGCAATCTCCGGTTCCCTGATTCTAACTGGCGAAACTGGTGAAACTTTGCGTCCCCCGGACGCGTGATTCAGGTACCTCAGAAGGTTCGGTAATGACTTTGCCCTTCCGGTGGAGGTTCGGCATAGGCGGCAAACTCCGGCTGATCGTCGAAAGGCCGCGCTAAGATCTTCAGCAGCGTTTCGAACGGCGCGTAATCGCCTTCCTCCACCGCAGCACTCAAGGCTTCCTCAACTCGATGATTGCGGGGAATGAACGCGGGATTGGCGCGCAGCATCGCCGGCGCACGGTCGGACTGTGCCACTGCTTCGCGCGAGAGCCGCGCCCGCCAGTGTCCACTCCATCGGTCGTAGGCCGACGGATCGGCAAAGAGGCTTCGGATTCGTTCATGTTCACCTAGAGCCGCATCGGCGAGGTAACGAAAAGCCAACGTGTAGTCAACGCCGTTGCCCTCCATCGCAGTGAGAAACTCAGTCGCAAGGTTAAGATCGGCTTCTTCCTCAATAAATAGTCCGAGCTTGGCGCGCATGCCTTTTACCCAGTAGCTTTCGTATCGTCCTGAAAAGGCGTTAACCACCTCAGTGGCGCGCGCGATGGCGCGGTTTGTATCCTCATCGATCAGGGGCAGAAGCGTTTCGGCCAGCCGCGCCAGGTTCCACTGCGCGATCCTTGGCTGATTGGCGTATGCGTAGCGGCCCTGAGTGTCGATGGAGCTGAAGACCGTGGCTGGATCGTAATGATCCATAAAAGCGCAGGGGCCATAGTCGATCGTCTCACCGGAGATCGTCATATTGTCGGTGTTCATCACACCATGGATGAAGCCCACGTGCATCCAGCCGGCAACGAGCGCCGCTTGTTTGTCGCACACCCGCTCGAGCAAGCCCAGGTAGGGGTTGGCCTGGCCCTTCAGCTCCGGATAATGGCGATCGATCACATAATCCGCCAGTTGTCGCACCTTGGCCTGCTCACCGCGGACGGCGAAAAATTGGAAGGTGCCGACACGGACGTGGCTGGCAGCAACGCGCGTCAAGACTGCGCCGGGCAGGGCGCGCTCGCGATAAACAGGCTCGCCTGTGACCACTGCGGCAAGCGCTCGCGTCGTCGGGATGCCAAGCGCGTGCATGGCTTCGCCGATCAGATATTCGCGCAATACGGGTCCGAGTGCTGCCCGACCGTCGCCTGCGCGCGAAAACGGAGTGGGACCCGAGCCTTTGAGCTGAATGTCACGGCGGCGCCCATAACGATCGATCACCTCGCCGATCAGCAGCGCTCGCCCATCGCCGAGTTGAGGCACAAACCCACCGAACTGGTGCCCGGCATAGGCTTGCGCCAAGGGCACGGCTCCCTCGGGTGTTTCGTTGCCAGCAAAGATCCTGGCGCCCGCGTCCGAATCGAGAGCATCGGCATCCAGTCCCAATTCTTCAGCCAGCTGATGGTTGAACTTTATCATCCGAGGCCGCGCAACTTGCGCCGCTTTCCATGGGACATAAAAACCCTCGAGTTCGCGGGCATACGTGTTGTCGAAGGCGAATAGCTCGTCGCCAGAATCGTTAATAGTCTGGTTCATTGTCTGACTTCCCTGTTCGGACGTTTAGCGGTCGTTATCTATCATTGTTCTCGATATCGGTAGTAATATCCAGACCCGTCAGACACGTGTGCTTCGTGCAAGAAGTTTCTCGTTGGGACTCTAGTGTACTTAGGAGGAGAAGCTGTGCGATCACGAGTGATTAGCGGCAGCTTTTCAACGCGAATATCGGATCAGGAGGATCATTATGCGAGCCGCTTTAATCGTCATTCTCATCGTGGCTTCTATTGCGTTTGGATCCCAAGCTGCACAATCCCAAACCGGCTCCGCTTCCGCAATGCAGCATGTGACCCTGAAGTGGCTCGGTACTGCCGGTTGGGAAATTCAGATTGGTCAGACCAGAATCCTGATCGATCCCTTCCTCACGCGCCAGCAGGCGGTCGCCTCGGAAGAATGGAAGACCGACGAAGAGGCGGTCCTTAGAGTTATCAGCGGCGGCGACTACATCTTCGCCGGCCACAGTCACGCTGATCATATCGGTGACATCCCATTCATCGCCAAGCGCTTTGGGGCCAAGATCCTCGGCTCCAGAACCACTGTGAATCTCTCGTTGAGCGCCGGTGTCGATAAAGCCCAATTGACGACCATTAGCGGCGGCGAGAAATTGGATTTCAAAGACTTCTCGGTGCAAGTGATTAAAAGCCAGCACGGCATACTCACCCGCGATGGTCAAAAACGGCAACCCAGGTCCGCGGAAATCACCCGCCCGCTGTCGGGTCCCATTTTCGGAAAACATTTCGTCGAGGGTGGAAGTTATCTTTACTACTTCACCTTCGGTAAACTCAGCCTGCTGCACCAAAGCACCGGCAACTTCATCGAAGAGAATCTTCAAGGCTTAGAGCCCGACATCGCGATTCTCGCCGAGAACGGCAACTATAATTGGACCGAGGCTCTCAAGATTCTCCGTCCGAAAACGGTCGTCGTCCATCACTACGATGACTGGCGGGTTCCATTGTCGAGCGGCATGACCGCAGCTGTTAGAAGAAGAGCGCAACGCTTGGAGAAGGACGTCAAGGCTTTGGATCGCAACATCAAGGTGATCATCCCGGAGTTTCTGCAGACGATCACGTTGGAATGATACCGCGCCGCTGCTAGATGATCGTTTTGCGTGGCATGGACGCTCCGGGGAACAGCCCGTGCTTGGCAAGAAACTCAATCATAAAGCGATCGAACAGCCAAGGTTGCTCTATCTGGCAAGCGTGGCCGGCGCCCGGCAATGTTCTCAACTCACAGTTCGGTATGCGCGCTTGAAGTGCGAAAGCGCGTTGATGGCTGTTGTCTTCGCTGCCGGTCAGAATGATCGTTGGGCAGGCGATACGCTCATGATGCTCCTCGGGGTAGGGCTGCGCCAGTGCTTGGAATTGGTGGATGATCGTCTGCACGTCGGCGTGTTGATTGCGTTCGGTGAAAAGGTTCGCAAAGAAATGCGCCAGCGGAGTCGTGCGAAACGCCGCGCTTAGATCTTCGAACGTGTAGGCCCAGCGATAATCAATCCCATTGGCCGTGTAGTTAGCGATCCTTCCCTTGGTGAATTCCTTGCTCGGATTGTAACCGGTGCCCGACAACACGAGTGCCGCCGTTTTGTCGGGACGAAGATGGTACATGTGGGGCGCGAGCGACGAGCCGACCGAGCAGCCGACCAGAACCGCCTTTTCACCGGGCAGCGCATCGTCGACGGCTTCCCAACAGGCCTCGGCCATGTCGTTCATCGTCAGGCCGGGCTGGGCTTTAGGCGAGCGCCCGTAGCCCGGGATGTCGATGGCAATACACCGGTACCATGTCGAGAGATGCGCCATTTGGAAAATCCAGCAAGATTGGTCCATTGGATTGGGATGAATAAAAGCAATCACCGGCCCCGAGCGTCCCATCCGCTCGTAATAAAGAGGTCCATCAATGTGTTGCGCCATGTTACTCCTCCGGTACTAACTGCGGTATGCGTGATCCTTGGTTAGGCAGTTCGCTAGCATATGAGCCGGTCAGGGTGACTCGACAGTGTTCCTGCCGTTCGGTTAGAGAGACTTTTCCGCTCGCCTCAATCCGATCATCCGAAAAAGCCAGCCTACGGCGGTTGCGAGACCTGCGTTCCTATCGGACCTTTTTCGGCCGATAAAACTCAATTGCGTTCTTGTAAAAAACATCTGCCGCCTTTTGTTCGCCTAATGTCTCCAGAACCAGAGTGTAGTCTTCATCCTGATACGGTCTGGGCGCGCGGGTGGACGGTAGGTCGGTGCCGAACATGAGGACCCGTGGATTGGCCGCATAAAGATCGCTGAGCGCGGAACGCACGTCGAAGTCTACCCGTCCGAAACCGGTGGCCTTTACCCGCACACCTTTTTCAGCAAGCTTTAGCAGCGTCGGAAAACCTGCTTTCGATAGACCGAGATGGTCGATGCTGACTGCCGGCAACGAAACCAGAGTCTCAAAAAGATCGGCAAGCTCGGTGGAATCGACATACAACTCGGTGTGCCAGCCGACCAGCTCATGAACGCGCCGCGCCATGGTTTCCAGATGATCAATTTCTTCCGAACCGCCGCGTTTGACATTGAAACGAACGGCGCGAACACCCGCGCCACTGAGTTCCTGTAACTCCTGATCGGACACGGTCTGCGGCACTTGGGTGACTCCGACAAAAGATGGGCCCAGTACTTTTAAAGCATGGAATAGATAACTCTGATCGAAGGCCTGGAACGAGCCCGAGACGATCGCGCCGCCGCAAAGATCGACCGCTTTCGAACGCTCTAGATAATCCTCGCTGGTAAACGCGTCGGGCATGAATCCTTGATTGGGCACGACGGGAAAGTTCTTATCGATGATATGGAAATGGCAATCAAAATATTTTGCTTTGGAGTTCAATGATTATCTCCTCTCAATTGCTGCGAACGTTTCCCGGTAAGGGAACGCTGACAGCAGATCACGCCGGGATAATTTCCCTACCGCCCATCGGTATATTCGATCAGCGTGATAGTGGCAAGTTTGGGGCGGGCATAACTACCAGCAAAATCATTACGCCCTACATTATTAAAGCCAATTTTTTAGGGCGAGAAGAATTCAGGTTGAGGGGCGGTGCTTATGTCTTTCCGTCTGCGCGTCCCAAGCCTGTCTAGCGAAACAATGATCTCGCGACGCCGCTCACAAGGGATAGGTAGAATCCTAACAGTAGCAGTGTGATCAGGAAGTTTTGTTTCCAACGATTGCTCAGAGCGATTCCAAATGGGATTCCAGTGATGAAACCGATGATGTGCGCGACGTAAGCGACTTGCGGGTCGTATCCGGGGATCCGACTCTTTTGATAGACCAGGACGACGTTGTAGATGAAGTAGATAATCGCGATCAGTCCCTGCGGCGCGAGAAAGAGCCAGGAGAATTTCAGCGGTCTTATGAGCATGACGCTCCCAGCCAACGCGAAAATTGCGGCCGAGGCGCCCAGCATTCCGGTGCCCCGGGGCAAAAAGGCCGGGGCTACAATAAAACTTAGAAAGCCGCCGGTGAAAAAAATTGCCAGGAGTTTGTCTGAGCCGACGCCCTTTTCCAGGGTATTTCCAAAGACAAATAGGAAAAGCATGTTGCCGACCAGATGAAAAACGTTGGCGTGAACAAACAAGGCCACCACCAGCGTCCAGACTCGGCCGTTTTGGAAATTGCGCAAACTGAAGATAAGATTTTGTTCGGCAAACGCCGGCTCCTGCTGCCATGCCCAAATGCTGGCTGCGATGCAGGCGATTATCAACAGTGAGTTGGTCTTCAATGATCGACAAAGAGCCGGAAAGTAGAGGTTCGAAAAGTCGTTTAGGGGAGGGTGAGGTCCATGATGGTGTCGCTAAACGGCGTCTGCAAGCCGGTATAATAACTCTTCCGTTTCCTCGAATCCCAGACATGCATCGGTGATGCTCTGACCGTAGGTTACGGGCGCATTTTGACGTCCGGCGACGAGATGGCTCTCAATCATCAGCGCTCGTATCGGTGAATCCCTCAGGTTCTCCATTATAGCGTTCGCCACATCGATCTGCCGCGCCGCATCCTTTTCGCTGTTACCGTGGCTGCAATCGATCATAACGGCCTCGGGAAGACCCGCCGCGCGAAGCATTCGGACAGCGCTTTCGATGGAAGCAGCATTAAAGTTGGGTCCGGTCTCACTGCCCCCACGGAGCACGAGATGGGCGTAGGGATTGCCGGTAGTTTCCAAGATCGCGGGCGCGCCTTCTTTGGTGAGTGACGGAAACAAATGCCGGCTGCGCGCAGTTTGTATCGCGTCCACGGCAATC
>JAJONK010000132.1 GCA_021323355.1 Deltaproteobacteria bacterium | reverse complement strand
GGCAGGCGCCGCGCCGGCTCGAGAAAGAGCGCGTTGAGCATTGCTTGGCGATCATCGGCGTAAGTGCCGATATACGACAAATCGGCGCGGTAGCTTTCCCGCGCCATTACCGGTCGATGCACCGCGGGATCAACACTGCCGTAAAGCGCCACCGCCCGCTTGGCGCCGAGCCGGCTCTGGAGGTCCAGCAGCGCGCGCCCGCCAGTAAAACTCAAGACGATGTCAAAATCGCGCAATCCCGAAGCGCCGATGTAACCGACGTCATGGCCGGCTTCGATCCGTTCTAAGGTCACCGGGGTGTCGAGATCGTAGAAGACCCTCAACGGCCGTGAGCTGACAACGACCTCGGTAGCGGCGATCCCGTCGGGACAATAGGACGTGACCATCGCCACCTCGGCATCGGCCAGATGCTGCCGGGCGTGGGAGAGCGCTTCGCTCCAGTTCTCATAAAGAATGAGCTTGCCGCCGGGAATATCGTAAAAATCGCGGTGCGCCGCATAATAGGCAACGTTCTTTTCGAAAAAAATCACTTGGTGCCCCAGGCGCGCCAACTCCCGACACAAGCCGCGCCAAACCGTAGCATGGCCGTTGCCCCAGGATGAGCTGATCGTCAGGCCAAAAATAACCAGCTTCATTTTTCCGCCATTCCCAGTATTCCGGATCGCACGCTTGAGGATTCGCTCATGCGGTGTCGTTAAGCTCGCTTTCTGACCGGCCGCGGCGTTGCTCTGACGGTTGTCGATTGATGATTGCGAATGAATGCTTCGGTGCGCTCGCGCGCTTCGTTATCGGTAAATTGCTGCGGCGGCGATTTCATAAAGTAACTCGACGGGCCGATCACGGCGCCGCCCATACCACGATCGAGGGCCAGTTTGGCGCAGCGCACCGCGTCGATCACGACGCCCGCAGAATTGGGCGAATCCCAAACTTCGAGCTTCACCTCGCAGTTGAGCGGCACGTTGCCGAAGGTGGTGCCTTCCAGGCGGATGTAGCACCACTTGCGATCGTGCAGCCACGGCACGTAGTCGCTCGGACCGACATGCGCATCATCGCTCGACATTGGGTAATCGAGCTGGCTGGTCACCGCGTTGGTTTTGGAAATTTTTTTCGATTCCAGCCGCTCGCGTTCGAGCATGTTGAGGAAGTCGGTGTTGCCGCCGAAATTCAGTTGATAGGTTCGATCCAGGCGCACGCCGCGCTCGCGAAACAGGTTCGCCAGCATCCGGTGGGTAATCGTCGCGCCGAGTTGCGATTTAATGTCGTCGCCGATGATCGGCAGGCCGCGCTCTTTAAAGCGCTTGCGCCAATAGGGCTGTGAGGCGATGAATACCGGAATGCAATTGACGAACGCGCATCCAGCTTCGAGGATCTGCTCGACGTACCACTTGGTCGCCATTTCGGAACCCACCGGCAGGTAAGATACAACCACGTCAGTGCGTGTGGAACGCAGCGTCCCGACGATATCGCTGGTTGAGCCCGGCGCCTTGCGGATTTTTTGGCTCAAATATTTGCCGAGACCGTCATGGGTCATGCCGCGCCGAACTTCTATGCCGCTGCGCGGCACATCGGTAAAGCGGTAGGTGTTGTTCGGTTCGGCGAAAATCGCCTCCGACAGGTCCTTGCCCACTTTGTTGCTATCGATATCGAACGCGGCGCTGAATTCGACATCACGCACGTGATAGCCGCCCAGGCTCACGTGCATCAGACCGGGCACAAACTGATTCGGATCCGCGTTCTTGTAAAATTGCACTCCCTGAACGAGGGACGAGGCGCAGTTCCCGACGCCGATCACGGCGATTCTCACTTTTCTGTTGCTCATTCTTGGACGCTCGCCTGATTGGGGCGCGGTTGTATCCATGATTTTAGAAATCCTTCCGGCCGCTCATCGAGCGCGGTAAACGCGGCGTTAATGTTCTCGAGTGGAAACCCGTGAGTGTAGAGAGATTCGGTCTCCAACGCTCCTTGCGCCACCCGCTCGGCCGCGGCTTTCATCCCTGCGACATAGCGGCGCGGATCGCGCTCGTGAGCGTTGATGACATCGATGCCGCGCCAGTTCCAAAGCTGCATATTCACCCGGCGGGGTGAGTCCTGATGATAGCCCGCGATCACCAGCCGGCCGCGAACACTGACAAGCTCGCTTGCCAGGTCGAGCGTCGCCTGTTCGCCGGCGGCTTCGATGACACACGGGCAGCCCGATCCATCGGTCCGTTCCATGACCCGCGCGATCACGGCCGTCGGATCGCTACTAGCCAATGCCTCTGCAGCGCCGTAGCGGCGCGCCACCTGCAACGCGAACGGACGGCGCGAAATAGCGAGAACCTGCGCGCCCGCAGCAACAGCAAGCTGGATCAGGAGCGCGCCCAAAAATCCGATCCCCACCACAGCGACCGTCTGCTCCGGCTCGATGCCGCAACGGCGAAAAATATTCATCGCGCAACCCAGCGCCTCGCCCGGGAATATTTCAGTAATTGCAGGAACGCGCACCAGGCTATCGGCGCGGGCGATGTCGTACTCGGCGTAAGCTCGGTTGGATAAGAATGCAACCCGCTCTCCGGGCCGGACGCTATCGACCTCCGCCCCGAGCTGATCAACCCGGCCCCATCCCTCATGTCCGGGCGCGCCGTGCTCGATCGGGTAGTGAAACCAGGACCGACCGCGCCACAGCGGTAAGTTCGATCCGCAGACGCCGCAACCATCCACTTGAATCCGCACTTCGCCGGCACCCGGTTCGGGCATCGCGATCTCATCGATTTCGACCCGCCGCGGCGCGACGATTCGCGCCGCGCGCATGGTCCGGCGATTAGAATGGTCGAGGTTCATGGTCAATACGGCTGCGAGGCCTTGCCCGCTCGTTCTTGTCGATCTTGCGCGACCAGGCCGCTTCTCAATCCAGTTTTCCGTCTGAACAATCCGTTGCGGGAGGCGCCGCCGACAGCGCGAACTTGTTCCAGGCCGCGGGCGCGGCGCAACCATTCATAAAGTTTTTGCACGCCTTCTTCGGGATCGATCCGCGCCGCCCAACCGGTTGCGTCCTGGAACTTGCGGGTATCGGAAACATAGTAACGCTGGTCTCCGGCGCGCCAGTCACTGCTCTCGCATGCCGGGGCTTCGCCATGAAGCTCGACGATCATGTCGATGAGCTCTAAAAGGCTCAGCGCGCGCGGCGGCCCGCCGCCCATGTTGAAAGCCTGCCCGGAAATGTTGCGCATCTGCGAGCGCGCCGCCAAAAAGGCTTCTACCAAGTCGTCGATATAAAGCACGTCACGGACCTGCATGCCGTCGCCGTAGAGCGTCAGCGGGCGGTCTTCGAGCGCGCAGATTAAGAAGTGCGCCACCCAACCTTGATCTTCGTTGCCCATTTGATGCGGGCCATAGATGCAGCTCATGCGAAACACCGCCGCAGGGAGTCCGAAGGTTCGGGCGTAGTCGATGACGTACTCGTCGGCCGCTCCCTTGGAGCAGCCGTAAGGGCTGTGCAGATCGAGCGGCCGCGATTCGTTGATCCCATGCTCGCGCAAAAACGGATCGAGCGGGTGATAAGCGCCTTCTTCGCAGCTCAGTCGGACATCGTCGAGGCCGCCATAGACTTTATTGGTCGAAGTAAATATTAGCGGCGCCGGGTCATCGGCGCCGCGTAATGCTTCGAGCAAGTTGAGTGTTCCAAGCGCGTTGACATCAAAATCGTGGCGCGGGTTGGCCAAGCTGGTGGTGACCGCGACTTGCGCCGCGAAATGAAATACCTGTTTGGCATTGCGCACCGCGCGGCGCAGCGCGTAAGGATTGCGCACGTCGGCAAACTCCACCTGGACTCGCTTTCCGTGGGTTTCCAACAACCATTTCAAATTGCGCTCAACACCCGGGCGTGACAAGTTATCGAACACCAAAACACGCTCGCCGTCGCTCGCCAGACGATGCGCCAAATTGGTGCCGATAAAACCGGCGCCGCCGGTGATGACCACCGGTTGAGTCGGCTTGGCGGCGCTGCGGCGTGCGCCCGGATGCGGTTCGAGCGCTTCACAGACCGCGTCCAGTCCGCCCTCACCCCACAGTCGCGCCAGTAATTTCTCGCTACCGTCGCTGCGGCGCAGCCCGAAATGATAATCCCGATCGTCGGCATGAAAGCCATCGCGCGTTGAAAATTCCGGGTCGAGATCGCGCGCCCCGAGCCAGTAAAGTCGTTCCACCGGCGCTTCCAGAGCCCGGGCGAAGGCGCGCAATTGTTCGTACTCGTCGTGGCGCCAAGTGGAATATCCGGTGGCGCTGATCCAGATTTCAGCGCCCGAACGGTGCTGCGTCAAAATCTGCTGCACGCTCTGAACCACCGCCGGCCAACTCTCCCAATTGGCTTCAGAGGTGCCCGGAAATCCATGGACACCGACGGCATCGATGTACTGCATCACGCCGCGCCGGAACATCAATTCGAGCCAGTTAGGGTCGAACGCATTGAGCCCGGCAAGCAATGTGCGTTTGCCGCGTCGCTGCGCCCAATAAGCGGCGCCGCCGATCATGGCGCAGAATGTTTGCCAATGCGGATCGAGGGTCCGATCCCATTCACTCAACCTATCGGGCTCGTTCCATAGCTCGATCCATTCAAAACAATTGCCCAGACGGGTGATCAGCACGTCGATAAAATCGCCGTAGGCCTTGGGATCCCAAGGGGGCGCCGACACCCGCGGCGCCACCGCCTGCGATAACGGCGTGTAGAGCACGCACGGAATCACATTCACTTGCCTAGCTAAATACGGCAAGAGCCAGCTATACCAGGCTTCGCCTTCGGCGCTGTCCCAATCGGCCCACGATATCGTGGTACGCAGGTCGGCGACTCTCAATGCGTGTAGATCGGCAAGAACGTTTTCCACCGCGGCGCGATCGCCGATGCGAAAGCTTTCGACGACTCCGATCCGGACTCCGGCGCCACTGTCGGCTTCGGCGATTTGGGCGCGCAAACTGGGATGCTTGCAGACATCTGCCTTGATGCCTGCCGCTCCATTTCGGCCGGCCCTCGCCTTCTTCACAGGGTCAATCCTCGAGCTGCCAGTTCAGCGCTGGCGCTATCGACGTGATCATTGGCAATCTGCCCTTCGAGCCAATCGGCAAGCTCCAATACACCGTCCTCGAGCGATACCCGGGGTGTGTAACCGAGCATCGATCTGGCAAGCGTTATATCGGCAAAACAGTGGCGTATGTCACCCACGCGATATTTACCGGTGATTTGCGGCTCGAGACTTTTGCCGAGTGCGTCGGCCATCCGTTCAGCTAACTCGGAAATGGTAAAGGCCTGGCCGCTGCCGATGTTGAGAACTTTGTCCGGTGCTGCCGCTGCATCAAGAGACAATCGGCAGGCCTGCACCACATCTCTGACATTGACAAAGTCCCGTTGTTGTTCGCCATCCTCAAAGATCAGCGGCGCTTTGCCGTTGAGCAAACGAGAGGCAAAAATTGCCAGAACACCGGTATACGGATTCGATAGCGCCTGTCGCGGTCCGTACACGTTGAAAAAACGCAGGGCGACGGTGGGAATATTGTAGGCGCGGCCGATCATCAGACACATCCGTTCCTGAACATACTTCGACAGCGCATAAACCGAACTGAGCGCCGGCGTCTTGGTCTCCGGCGTTGGGATCGGTTCGAGAGCCGCGCCTTCGTCATCAAGCGGATCCCAACGAGCGGAACGCAGCTGCGTCGGGCTGCGCTCGACGGCACAATGAATAGCTCCACGGCGCGAACGATAAAGTCCTTCGCCGTAGACGCTCATACTCGACGCAACGATCAGCCGTTCGACTGGACGTTTGATGAGTGCTTCGAGGAGCACGGCGGTACCGATATCGTTGATACTGGCGTAATGCTCGACCTCGTACATGCTCTGGCCGACACCGACCGCCGCGGCAAAATGATAGACCGCGTCAATTCCCTGCAACGCCCGCTGAACCGCAGCGCGGTCGCGAACATCGCCAAGCACGAGTTCGACATCAGGATTCAAATATTCGGGCGATTGCTTTTCCGCGCCATGCACTTGCGAGCACAGGAGATCAAATACTTTGACGGCATGGCCACTGTGCAGAAGCTCGTCGGCTAAATGAGATCCAATAAATCCAGCTCCGCCGGTGATGAGGATTCTAGCCATTCAATAACTCAGTTCCTCTCGGCTTCTTATCCCTGGTGTGGCTACTCTCGGGACAGAACCAAGTTTTTGAAACGCGAAAGTGACGTGTCGTGATGTTCTTTTCAGCGCGTGTTGGCTGGTTGGTCAGCAACAAATATGCCATTGAGATACATCGCGCACATACATCGGACGTAGTGATTAATGAGAATCTGACGTGTGCATCTCACGCGCAAGCGGGCTGCCGGTCAGGTACATACAATCGTTCAAGAGTTTGTACGCGCCCGCGATGTGCCGAAGCACTAATACCAATGATGCTGCTACGCTTAGTGATCCTTAATCAAAGTCGTCTTGTACTCGATCGTCCCAAAGGAGAAACTATTAAACATGAATGATGTTTCAATTACGCGATTGATCGCGCCGAATGCGGCATGTGCCGAATTGAGGACACGCTTCTGCTGATTTGAAGCGGCGTCGTGAGTATTGCAATGGCCTTCGTTTTGCGCCGACATTAGCACGCTATCGAAGAGTTTAGCCGGCGCTTCGCTTGCGGTGAGCATAACAGGCATGTGATTGCTGCGGACTATTAACAAACACTGCAAAGAAAAATGACGATCCTCACAAAAGATGACATAGGGACTCGTTCATCGCGGGCGCGAGGCGCAGTGGTTCAGTATACCGACCGTGCCTGCGAGCCGCCGGCTCAACACGAGAGCGTCACACGCTCGATGATTGCGGCAAAGCTCGCGGCATTGAAGGATTATGAGTTC
>JAJONK010000131.1 GCA_021323355.1 Deltaproteobacteria bacterium | reverse complement strand
TATTCAGAAACTCCGCTGGGCAACGGACTGGCGGACAGCAAATAAAGAAGCGGATCTTGGCCGCACACGATTGCAAATTTTGCGCTCTGCCCGCGTTCGAAATACTTGTCGCGGTGAATGCGGCCGTGTTTACCTTCGGTGATTTGACAGCCGATAGTTTTTTCGTCGTAAACTTCACAGCGATAGGCGCCAAAGTTATACCACTCTGCGTCCGGATCTTTGGTGATGCACATATCCGCGGTGCCAATGTAACGGTGCGTATCTTGTTGGTGATGAATCGGCACGGGCAACTTGAGCACATCCACTTTGTCGCCTTCCAGTACATTGTCAAAAATCGGCCCAGTCTTGACGATCTTTGGCTTGAGCAGCTTCATGTCCTCCATGCGATGATGATACGCTTTGACAATATCGGCCTTGTGCTCATACTCGAGCGGCAGCCCGAGAGTCAATGCCACCCGTTTGATGGTTGAAAACTGTCCGTACAGCGTTCGGTAACCCTTTGGGTAGCCGGGAACTTCATCGAAAAGGATCGCTGGCGCCTTACCCTTGCCCGTTTCAGTCAGCATCTGGGTTATCGCGCCCATCTCCCTATCCCAGTGTGCGCCGTTGACTTTCTGCAACTCGCCCAATTTTTCGACCTGGTCCAGCCAGTCGCGCAAACCATGATAAGAAACCGTACTCTGGGTTGTTTCAACTCTCTCTGGACGTGCCATTGATCCTCCTAAGTGTTTGGTAAGTGCAGTGGTGCCGCTGCCTCGGGGAGCACTACAGACCATACGTTTGGCTCTCCTTGTTGTCAAGAAAGTCGGGTGCTTAGCCCTTGTTTCCGGATTTTGCCGATGATATGACGCGGAGCGTCTCTGCCTGTGTAGTCGGCCATAGAGGCCCGCTCGAAAGTGAGGGTTTGATGCGATCTGGAAATAGTTATGATCAACATCTTCGTGCGATTGGACAATCGCTCGACAACAAGCGAATAACGGCCTTCGAACTCAAAGCTGATGCCGAGCGCTATGTGGTGCGCGGAGTTCCGGAAAAGGATTCACGCTTAGTAGCGAGATTGCGCGATTGGCGGAACCGAATGCAGGGAGCATCCAAGGAAACATCGCTTTCCTATGGAACGGCCGAGATCGATCGCCTCGAGAACGAGGGTCGTTTGAACAGAAAAAAGCTTAACCGCCTGCCTGACTTCTATAGCTTGCCGAATACTTTAAGAACAGTGGGATCTTACCTGGATGCCAAGAACGCCGAGCTGCTCGAACTGCACAAAACCTCGCTTAGCGTCACTCTCTTATACCAGAATGAAAACGGCCATCCCAACATGGAAGAAAGATCGATCGCCTCATTTTACAACTTGTTCGTCGCGCTACACGGTAAGCGCAAAGACAAATGACAGCATCGCTGAGCCTAGGCTGACACAACGACAGGCTCGGCGGGCTCTATGCCGATTTAGATTGTTTTTAACCGAATTCGCTAATCTGAGCGGCCTCTGATTGCGTTGAGTACTTTCTCAGCGGTGATCGGCAGAGACGTGATCCGCACGCCGACCGCGTCTTCGACGGCGTTGGCAATAGCGGCAGCCGTGGGTATCAACGCGGTCTCGCCGATGCTCATACTATTATACGGTCCACTGCCAGTTGCCGACTGGATGATAGCAGTTTTGAGTACCGGCACGTCTTTGATATTGGGAATTTTGTATTCTCCTAGATTGTTCGTCAGAACTTTTCCGCTTTCATCGACAGCGAGATCCTCCATGATGCCGTAACCCATTCCCATAATCACGCCGCCATCGATTTGCCCCTGGTGCGTTAACGGGTTCAGAATGGCTCCGGTATTGTGAGCCGTTGTCAGCTTTCTAACTTGTACCTCACCGGTTTGGGTATCCACCTCCACCTCAGCTACCTGAGCGACAATCGATGTCTCCGGCCCGTCCGCCATGTTGGCGTAGTGCCCCTCTCCTACTATCGAGCCCCGATTAGCTTCGGCAATCTCGGCAAAGCTCATCCGCCGTTCAGCGCGGCGATGAGTGACCCCGCCATCGTAAAGAATCAGTTCTTCCGGCATCGCATTCATCGCCTGGGCGGCAATTTTTAAAATCCGTTCACGCGCTTTATTGGCAGCCTCATACGCTGACCCGCCATGCACTCGGGTGCTACTACTGCCGCGCACCCCAGTATCTTTGATCACTTGGGTCGTATCCAGCATCTCGACTCGAATCGACTCAGGGGAGACTTTGAGTTCCTGGCCGACGATTTGACGCATGATTGTAAACGCGCCAGGACCGGTATCGGTCACCGCCGAGGAGAGCGTTATAATCCCGTCTTTATCGATCTTGACGAAAGCGTAGGACTCGCCGCCTTTGGAAACCCAATTGGCAATCGCGCAGCCGCGGCCAACATTTTTGGGCTTGGGACCGCTGTAACCGGATATCTCCACCGCTTTGATCAAGGTATCGTGAGGCTTGACGTGGGGCATTACTTCACCCAAGGGGGACTTATCACCGTCGCTCATGAAATTAATCCGGCGATACTCCGTAGGATCCATTTCCAGGCGCTTGGCAACCAAGTCGGCATGGCTTTCGGTGGCGAAAAACGCTTGTAGATGTCCGGGAGCGCGCATGTAACCGCATGGCATCTTATTGGTGTAAACGTATTTTTCCTCAATAAAACAATTGGCCACGCGATAAGGTCCTGCCGCATCATGAGCGCCAACCAGATAACCCTGGGGGCGATAAGAGCCGTAGGCGCCGCTGTCGAAGACGAATTCTATGCGCTGAGCGATCATCATGCCGTTCTTCTTGACGCCTGTCTTAACTCTTATCACCGCGCCGTGGCGAGGATTTCCGGCGACCAACTCCTCGTTATAATCGATCAGCAGCTTAACTGGCCGCCCAGATCTTTTTGCCAATGCATAACAAAGCGCGACTTCATTGGCGTCTCCCTTGCCACCGAAATCCCCGCCGACGTAGCATGGATGCACGATCAGACTTGCGGGAACGACCTGCAACGCATTGCCGACTTGGTCGCGCAAATTGAAAGGGCTCTTGGTCGAAGCCCAAATTTCTGCGCTACCGTCGGTATTCACCCTTGCCAAACAACAATGAGGCTCGATGTAGGCCTGATGTACCGCCGGAACCGAGTAAGTGTTCTCTACGGTGATGTCGGATTGGCGGAAACCTTCCTCCACTTCCCCCTTCTTCCAAGTGAGATGTACGAAAAGATTGCTCGGCGACTCGATCGTGTGCAGCAGGCCCTTATACCCTACTAAATCCGGATGAAGCAGCGGTGCTGAAGGTTCCAAGGCTTCAAGCGGATCGAGGACCGCCGGCAACTCCTCATAGTCGACATCGATCAAATCGAGCGCCGCTTCCGCCTCTAATTCAGATTCAGCCGCCACGGCAACAACTTTTTCACCCACGTAACGTACGACACCATCCGCAAGAATCGGCATATCAATAATCTTCTTACCGATCCTCGCGCCGCCAAAATCATATCCCGTGACTATGGTTTTAACTCCCGGGACAGCGAGGGCGCGCGACGTATCAATTTTTTTGATGCGCGCGTGAGCAACCGGGCTTCTTAATACTTTCACCCAAAGCATGCCGGGTAGAACTATATCGCCGGCGTAAACCGCCTTGCCGGCGACTTTTTGTTCGCTTTCAACCCGCGGGCTAGGGATGCCCACACTCCATAGATCGGTCATAAGCAACCTCAGCGATTTTCCTTGCTGCTATTAATTGAAAGATCAACGGTTAGGTGACGATTTGATTACGTTCGATTCTTGCTGCGCTATATAGTCTGGTTCCTACCCTCGTGAAGAATAAGTTGACCGCTACATTGAAGTCAACACTAAGCGCGAGCACAGAGCTGATCCTGAATGACGTCGACAGTCGGGGACGTTAGAGTCTGCCGAATAGAGCGGACTACCGCTCCTATCAAACATAACCGCGTATGGAGTTTTGTATGAACAGTTAGCCGCCGAATCTTCTACAAGTTCACGGCTTCTCGCCTGCGTGATGTAGTTGCAAGCTACTGAGGACGCTACCGAGAGGCCCGATCTGAATCGGCAGACCTTTGTGGTAGGCGATCACCTGATTCGAATAGGGAGAAACCCGTGAACCGGGCGTAAGTATTCCCACCAGGTTCAGGGGGTCAGCGGCCGATACGATAAACGGTTGCTGTTTGTCATCGGCGCGGCGTTCGGCTCGAAGTTTCTCAATTGCAACAGGCAAGGCAAACTGTTCGCCGACGAAACCGTTAACGAAGCGGCCGCCGCGAATCTCGCCGCGTGCTTCCAGCCGGCGATAGGTCGCCAGCAAAGTCCGCCATGGCGGCAGATTCGCCTCGCGGGCGAGAAGATCACGAAAAACCACCCCGTATCTTTCGAGTAGTTGCCGCGCCTGTCGTTCGACGATTTGTTCGCTGTTCACGTCAGCGTCGCCGTTCTGATTACTCCAGAGCGACCACCTGCCCACGGGCATCATCCGTGCCGTGCTTCTTCCGCCGCTAATCACCCTAAGATTGTGGCGCTTTCCCTGGCGCTTGTGCTCGGGCAGCAACAGCACTCGCAGACCCGCGATGCCGTCGCCTGTAGCCAGACCATGGGCCACCAGTTCCCAGAGCGCTTCCTCGACTTTGATTTTCAGCAGCCCGGCGCCACGGGCGATGTCGGCGACAAAAGACGCGCCGCGCTGTTCTAAATAACGCGCCACGTCGCGCGCGCTGCTCGAAAGCGTGGTTACGTCGGCCCAACGCGCCGAACGATTGCCCAAGAAATAATCCAAATCTTCGCGCAGCAAAAAAGCGATTGGGGCGTTTCGCGCCGGAGCTGCCAAGCGCTTGCGGCGCGGCCTGGCGGGAAGTTTTCCCGGAAGATTATGATCGGAACTTTGCTCGGTCCGCAATCTGCCCCAAGCCACAACACCGGCGAGGCAGAGATGTTCCAGATCCGCCGGAGAATAATTCCGCACACGCGCCGGCAGAACCGATTGTTCCCAGGCGGGCGCCGGCAGTTCCAGTCCCTGCAGCTGTTGAATCACACGCAGGACTCCGTCACGTCCCTCGAGTTGGCGATTAACTCCGACGTGCTGCCAAGACAACAAAAAGCTCATAAACTCCACCGGCGAAACCGGCTCGATTTCTCTGCGCATGCGCCCGAGAGTGAGACGATGGATGCGCGCCAGGAGCACCCGATCGCACCATTCAATTTCTCCGGCCGAACCGGTCGATGGAGTGAACCGGCCACGCAAAACCATCCCGGCTCCTTCAAGGGACAACAATGCCGACTCTATCCTGGGCGCTTCAATACCCAGCCGGTTCGACAAAGCGGTGACGGTTGTCGGTCCGATCGCTTCCATCCAGCCCTGAACTATTCTTCTGAACGCTTCTTCTTCCGATACCGGTTGCGCTTCGAAACCCAACGGCAACTCTACAGCTGGAGCGAGGGTTACATCCGGCATGCAGGTGCGAACCAACTCAACCCTTTCGGCCGCAACATAGGCGGTCATTGCCGTTTGAGAGCCACGAGGCAGCCAAGTCGCTTCAGTGACGCGGCGGTTGTCTATCAGTTCTTGAGCGATGCGCCGCCAGTCGGGACGCTCCCCCACCGATAGGATTCCAACCCCGAGCAAAAAGTCATGGAGCTCGTCGCCATTGCGGATTTCGGGCCATGCCTGACGGCGGACCTCATCGATTGCCGCTTGGTCAAGCTGACCGAATTCACGTTCCAACCGTAAATCCGTCCGTCTTAGAGAAACCGCCCGCGCGCGGCGTTCTTCCAGAGGTGCATCGTCCAGGAAAGCGTAGGGATTGGCATTGAGGATTTCATGCGCCATGGGCGATGGCGCAGGCGTATCGACCGCCAGGGTATTGATTGCACCAGTCTCGATGGCCGCGATGATTTTCTTGATACCGTCGAGATCCATAGCCTCGTGCAGGCAATCGCCGATTGTTTCCTTGACCAACGGATGGTCCGGCAACTCCACGGGACCGGTGCGGTTGTCCCCGCAAACCATCTGCTCGGGAAAAACCGCCGCCAGCAAATCCTCGGCGCGCATCCGCTGCAGCGCTACCGGCACCTTTCTGCCGCCGCTGTGACGCATCACAGCCAGGGCTCGGGTAGAGTTCCAGCGCCAGCGATTGGTAAACATCGGCGATGCCAATGCCGCCTGGATCAGGCTCGGCTCAATCATCGCCGGCCGCAACATTTGAAATACGTCGCTCAAGGGAAAAGAGTGTTGCTCGACCAGAGAGATGACGATGCCGTCATCGGTGGCGGCCGCTTGCAACTCTCGGTCGAAGCTGACGCAGAAGCGCTTTCTAAGCGCCAGGCCCCAGGCGCGGTTGATACGCGCACCCCAGGGCGAGTGAATCACCAGTTGCATGCCGCCGCCTTCGTCAAAAAACCGCTCGGCAACAATAGATTGCTGCCCCGGCACTGTTCCAAGCACGCTCTGTGTTTCGGCTACATAATTTACAATCTGTTCTGCGGCCGCTTCCGGAATCTTGATTTCACTGGCCAACCAGTCTTGGGCTTTCCTTCGATCTGAACTCCGGTCGGCAACGTCGCGGCGCAGATCCGATACCGCTTTGGATAATTCTATGGTGCGCCCCGGCGACTCGCCGAGCCAAAACGGGATACTCGGCGGCAGCCCTTGCGCATCTTCAACCCAAACCTTGCCTGAGCCGACCCGACGGATACGCCAGGATCGATTACCCAACAAGAAAATATCTCCGGTGAGACTCTCGATGGCAAAATCCTCATTGACTTTGCCGACGGTCGTTTCACTGGGAAACTCAACCACATCGTAATCGGCAGTATCGGGAATTGCTCCGCCGTTAGTGATCGCCGTTAATCGGGCGCCGCGCCGCGCGCGCAACATGCCATGGACCCGATCCCGATGAATGTAGGC
>JAJONK010000130.1 GCA_021323355.1 Deltaproteobacteria bacterium | reverse complement strand
GCGAGAAGCGCAATCTCGGACTTCTTCGTCGCGCAGTAGAAGTCGAGGCTCTGCCTGAAAGCTGGAAGAGCTATTTCCACCAGCGAATAAATAAATTAGTTGATCAGGATGACTAGCGCGACATTTTTCGGGCGCTAACAAGAAGATGCAAAAGGGCCGTTGAGACAAACGTCTCGAAGCGGAAGAATGAACCGAGCGCCTATGGGTGCATTAACACTTGAGATCGGAGGATCCTATGACCCAGCCGTGTGAACATTTATCGGGATTAAGCCCCGAGGATTTCCCGCCGCAGAGAACTCCCGATGCCTGCGAGGAGTGCCTGACTGAGGGCACGTTTTGGGTTGCTCTTCGCGAGTGCCGATCCTGTGGCCACGTCGGCTGTTGCGACTCTTCGACGGGCAAGCACGCCAGCAAACATTTCAATGACATGCAACATCCAGTGATGCGCGCTATCCCGCCTGCGGCTTGGACCTGGTGCTATGTGCATGAAGCACAGGGTGTGCTCGAATAGGTCCTGAGCTGCGGCGAAATCGGCGAGCTCATTATTGGTGCGACGATTCACCGGCCGCCGTGCCTCCCAGCACGTGCGATCGAGTAGGCATCCCGTGATTGCCTCGACGGAGCCACGGAGCGCTGCTCGTACTGCTTTCCGGATCAGGCTTGTGCCGACTACTATTGGTAAAAGAAGGTCAATATCCATTATGAACACGGTAAAACACGCTCTCCCGACTTCAGGTGGATTGGTAAGGAGGAAAAATGATAACCGTGCGCCCAGGCAGTGAAAGAGGTTCTTCCAAATTCAATTGGCTAGACAGCCGTCACACATTTTCATTTGGCGACTACTATGACCCACGATGCATGGGCTTCAGCGATCTCAGAGTAATCAATGAAGATCGGGTGGTTCCGGGCGCCGGCTTTCCCACACATTCGCATCGCGATATGGAAATCATCACCTACGTGCTGGAAGGCGCGCTGGCGCATAAAGACAGCACCGGCGCGAGTTCGGTAATCCGAGTCGGCGACGTCCAACGCATGAGCGCCGGAACAGGCATTAGCCACAGCGAATACAATGCATCTCAAACCGAGCCGGTGCATTTCCTGCAGATTTGGATCCTGCCTAACGAAACCGGCCTGCAACCGGGATACGAACAACGCTCTTTTGATCTCGAGAAGAAAAGCGGAAGCTGGGTTGTGGTCGCCGCTCCGGACGCGCGCGAGGGCGCATTGAAAATCCACCAAGACGCGGAGCTGTCGCTGGCGGTTTTGCCCAAAGGGGAGAAGTTGGATTATAGCTTGCGCGCCGGTCGTCAGGCATGGGTGCAGGTGGGACGTGGGAAGGTGACGCTTAACGGCTCATTGCTCGATGCCGGCGATGGCGCTGCTATCAGCGGAGAACAGGTCGTGGATCTTACAGCGAACGATCGAAGTGAAATCTTACTGTTCGATCTCGCCTAGCGGCGGGTAATCCGTCTGCACAACTGCTCCGCCGCCCATTTGCTGATGAGACTTTGCTCGAGTCAATGCGCGTCTTCGATTGAAGCGAGCGATCTTCGCTCGCCTAACTCTCGCAGCATCCGATCTCCTGCGCTCGGCCGAAGCGCGGCTGGCGATCTGCTCTAGTTAACGCCGGGAATGCGCATATCAATGACATTCCTGTTGGTTTTTCTTATAGGATTTTTCGCCGGGCTGCGCTCGCTCACTGCTCCGGCAACGACCGCGTGGGCCGTTTATCTAGGCTGGCTAAAAGTAGGAAACCCACTGTCGCTTATCGGCTCGGTACCCTCGGCGGCGATTTTGACACTGCTCGCCGTCGTCGAGTTAGTGGCCGACAAGCTGCCGCAAACACCCAACCGCACCTCACCTCCAGGTTTGGCGGCGCGTATCGTTACCGGTGGGTTGACGGGTGCCTGCATTGCTGCCGCCGGATCGCAAGGAGCTATTCTCGGCGCTGTGTTGGGGGCCGTCGGCGGTATTGCCGGCTGTTTCGCCGGCTATCGAGCCCGCGCAGCGCTGGTAAAATCTCTCGAGACACCGGACACATATGTTGCCCTCGCTGAGGATCTAGTCGCAGTCGCCGGATGCCTGTGGGTGGTTTCGCGATTCTAAATTGGCGTATCTTCATCACCGCCATATGGATTGACCAAGCGCTCGGGAATCGTTATTTGTTTTCGGTTGACCGGATTCCGCAGTAGACATGAACAGATTGTATGATCAGTGGCAATGCTTGGAGGGCGAAGGCACAGGATCATAAATTAGATGGTGGCGGCAAGTCGCCTGATCGACGATAGTTTGAATGTGAATTCGTTGGATGATCAGCCAGGAGACGCAACATGATGAAAATATTCTCGCCGCTCCTGTTTTGCCTGACCTTGTTCTCTATCACCCTAGCCCAGGCACAAGAGCGCTTTTCGTTTTTCCAAGCAAGTACTGTCGAGAGTGTAACCCGCATGCTGAAATTTGCCGGCCTTCGTGACGATGATGTGCTGGTCGATCTCGGTTCGGGAAACGGGCTTATCCCGATCACTGCGGCGCAGATGAATTTAAAACTGCGCGCCTGGGGGGTGGATGTTGACGAGAAGCTTATTCGTGAATCCAACCAAGCCGCCAAGGCGCAGGGTGTCGGCAACCGGGTTAGATTTTTTCATCGAAACGCCTTTGACACCGATCTGCGCGAAGCGACGGTGGTCACCATGTGGCTATTCCCGGAACTGATGCGATTGCTTCGTCCCACGATCCTTAAGACGGCGCGTCCGGGCACACGCATTCTCACCAGCACCTGGGATCTTGGCAGCTGGGCATACGACGAGGTCGACAGCGGCAATCCGACGATCTACAAGTGGATCGTGCCGGCGGGCGTCGAAGGTTATTGGAGTTGGAAGCTGCCGATCGCCGGACACCAGATTACTTATTCCGCGGTCAAGGAACAACGGTTTCAGGCGGTCGAAGGCGTGGTTCGCGCGGGCAAATACCGGGAGCTGCTGCAAGATATCAAACTTCGCGGCGAGGACATCTCCTTTGCGCTGGCGATGACGCTGGATGGACTGGGGCACACTCGGCATGAATTCAGAGGCAAGGTCCGCGGCGACCAGATTGAAGGAAGAGCTACGGTGACTCTGGAGAATCATCAAAAACTGGAACTGCCCTGGCATGCGGAGCGGACGACGACGTCACTTTATTTTGCTCCCACGGGGACCGAGGTGAAGACCGATTGAGGCTTCGCTCTGAATAAACTCTGAATCTCTTTAGCCGAATGATCGGTGAATCTGGGGTTGAACGGCTTGAACGATTTGAACATTTGGAAGGATTGGAACTCAGAGAATATTTAGATCTGCAGGAGGACCCGTGCGATGATCGAGCTCTATCACAATGATATGTCGGTCTGCGCGCAAAAAGTGCGCTTCGCTCTCGGTGAAAAAACGCTCCATTGGAAGAGTCATCATTTGAACCTGCGCGCCGGGGAGCAGCAGAAAACAGAATACCTAAAGCTCAATCCCAACGCCGTGGTTCCAACCTTAGTGGATGGCGGCAGAGTCATCATTGAATCCACTGTCATCAACGAATATCTCGATGATGCTCATCCAGAACCGCGCCTGCGTCCCGCCGATGCCGGCCAACGCGCGCGCATGCGGCTCTGGACCAAGCAGCTTGACGAAGGCGTCCATGTGGCGACCCGAGTCATTAGCAATGCCATCGCGTTTCGTCACCAAAAACTCACCCTTGGCCCGGAGGCCTTGAAGATGCTGCATGACAAGATCCCCGATCCGAAAAAACGCGAGGAGAGCTGGGAAAATGTCACCAAGGGCATCGAGTCACGTTTCTTCGTCGACGCCGTGCGTCGCTTCGATAGACTCCTGGCCGACATGGAAGCTACCTTAACAGAAGAATCCTGGCTGGCCGGAAAAGAATTCTCATTGGCTGATATCGGCTATGCTCCGTACATCCGGCGGCTGCAGGATCTCCAACTGCAGTTTCTGTGGGACAAACGGCCGCATATTCCTGCATGGTCCCAACGAGTTGACAAACGACCGGGATACCAGCAGGCGTTCGCGGATTGGCCCAATGAGGCTTACGCTTCGCTCATGAAAGAAAAGGGAACTGAAGCACAGTCGCGGATCCAAGCAATCCTAGCGGCGGCGTAAGGAAAATTGTTTAACGATTTAAACGATTGGCACGACGGCCGAGAAGTAGTTTATCAGCTCAGGTGATTGTCGAGTCTGCGCAGCTGACCGCGGAAGAGAAATTGAAAGAAGCGATGCGCGCGGCGGCTGGATTACCTGAAGAAGACCCTGTAGCAGAACGGCGGGACATGGAGGCAGGAGTGTTCGCTAGCTCAGCATGGCACCGATAGGTTTCGCGGTTCGCAACAACCAAAGAATTGACTGAGGGCCGTCGTGAAGAACGGATTAAAAGCATTGGATATCGATCTGCATTCCTAGCATCCGTCATCTGTACTCAAACGATATGGATAAGCGATATTGATTCTATTTCTACTGATTATTCACAGGTCGATGCGCGCTTTTCCCACGGGATTGACGAGTCTGTGGAGATCGAAGGCATCGGCGACATGAGCCGCCGGAAAATTCTCTCGACAATTGCACCAAGCTTTACATGTGGGGCAGGAGGTGCGCAGAGATAAAAGTCACGCGAATTTCGGCGCTTGCGTTACTCTTTTTAACCTCGTCGGTTGTTGCCTGGACCGCCGAGGGGCCCTCGAAAGCCGTATTCGCCTATGGCGCCATCAATGCCTACATGACCACGACCTGGGTGGCACGCGAGCAAGGGTTTTTCCGTAAACACAGCGTGGAAGTGGAGCCCGTGTTCATTATCGCCAGCCGGGCTGCGCAAGCGATGCTTGCCGGTGAGGTTCACGTTGGCCTCATCGGGCCGACCCATGTTACCAACGCAGTTGCCGCCGGCGGCGATCTCGTAATGTTCCTCGGTAACCAAAACAATGTCCGATACATCATGGTAGTGAACCGCAACATCAAGCGGCATGAAGACTTAAAGGGCAAGAGAATCGCCATCGGGGCCAGTCAGGCGGGTTTAGCCTCGTTGGCGACTCATGCGGCGCTGGATCACATGGGTCTAAGCGCGCGTCGAGACAACATCGCGCTTCTGCTGATCGGCGAAGAACCCTTGCGATTGGCGGCGCTGCAGGCCGGCAACGTCCAGGCCACTCTGATTGCACCGGAACTGGCGAACACAGCTACAAGCCAGGGCTTCAGCATCGTGCTCGACATGGCCAAGCTCAATATTCCGTTTCAAGCAAGCGGCATGGTGACCACGCGCAAGCTTTTGCGTTCCGATTATCTCATGCTCGAGCGGATCGGCAGGGCCACTGCCGATGCGATAAAGTTCATAGTTGCGCCACCAAACAAAAAAGCAGTTCTGCAAATCATGAGCAAAAATCTTAAGCTCGCTAAGCCGGATAGACTCGAAGCGTCCTATAACGATCTTGTCGAAGAGTTGCCTCGCAGTATCTGCCCGACTGTGGCGGGAGTGAGTTCGGTCATGAGATTCCTGGCCGAGCTCGGTCTCAATCCGAAGGCGGCCGAATTCAAGACCGATGACGTGGTCGATCTAACGCTGTGTAAACGCTTAGGAGGTGACGGGCTGTGAAAACCGCCGTCCTATACTCGAATCGTTTTCATCGATGGGACGGCTCTCGATGGCTGCTTTGTTAAACAACCATTGCCAAGCTTTACTCTGGCAAGAATCCGACGAGAAAAGATTACTCCAGCGTTCTAAAATCACAAAGCGGGGGTGACGATGAACAAGAGAATAAACGTGGTTCTAGAAATCCTTGCAGTTTGCCTTTCTTTAACCTGTTGTGTCTCGACTTTCGCCGCTGCTGCCGACGGTCAGACTGCAACCGCTCAAGTCGAATCCGAAGTAATGTGGTACACCACCATGGCGTTGGATGATAGCTCGGTCTTGGTTGAGAGGTTCAAATCTAAATATCCCAAAGTTACGGTAAAGCTTTTCCGAGCCAATAATTCGAAAATCTTAGAACGAATCCTTGCCGAGAGCCGTGCGAAGAGCGCGATTGTCGATGTGGTGAGTGCCGGCGGGCTACCCATCGGAGTGCTGAAAGAGCGCGGTATCCTTGCAAATTACATATCCCGAGAAGCCGTCGCGTTTCCAACCGGCGCACGTGATGCAGACGGCTTTTGGACCGACATTTACGTCAATACTTTCAATCTGGTCTACAACCCTACGATGGTAGCCGCGAAGGATGTGCCAAAGAGCTATGCAGCGCTCCTCGATGACAAGTGGCAGGGCAACATCGGTCTCGATGATTCCGACTACGAATGGTTCGGTAATATTCTGCAGATTATGGGCGAAGAGGAGGGCCTCAACTATATGCGCGGACTTGCCGCCCTTAAACCGGCGATGAGGGCCGGCCATTCCTTAATTGCAACTCTGGTTGCGGCAGGTGAATTTGCGATTTATCCGGACGGTTATCCACGGAGAGTTGAAGTGCTGCGTGAACGAGGTGCGCGCACCATAGATTGGCTCTGGTTGGAGCCCGCGATTGCGGAGCTTCATCCAACTGCGGTCGTGGCCAATGCGCCGCACCCAAACGCCGCACGTCTATTTACCGACTACCTGTTATCCGCTGAAGGACAAGAGTTGATCGGAGTTCAGTTCGGACGTGTTCCCAGCCGCAAAGGCGTAAAGCTAAAATACCCTCGCATGAGCCTTAAAGGCCGAAATATCCACTGGAGTAATCCGACCATCATGGCCAAACAGGGTGTTCGATACGCGGAACTTTTTCAATCGATCTTTGGCAAGTCGAGCCAATAGATATTTCGAAGTAAGTGCATGCTCGAAGGCGACTTATTATCACCTAAGGATAAGATTTAAACCTAACTTTCTTGCGTGATAGGCGGACACAGCGGGCTAAAATCAACCTGAAGTAGAGTTCTGTATGAAAACCAAATTTATTCTCATGACGATGCTTCTAGC
>JAJONK010000129.1 GCA_021323355.1 Deltaproteobacteria bacterium | reverse complement strand
GAAATTGATATCAGCGAGCAAGGCACCGGTTTAAAATCTGTCAGCGCTTCTCTCACTGCCGGCGGCAAAGAGCATTCTCTGGCTGCGGAAGAATACGATCAGCCGTTGATGCAGAAAAAGATTACTATCGCGCTATCCTCGAAGCTAACCGGCCTCAAGGAAGGGCCGGCGATTTTGCGCGTTAGCGCCCGTGATCGGTCGTTATGGAGTTTTTTTCGGGGCAACGAAACCGTGCTGCAAAAAAACCTGACGATTGATATCACGCCGCCGACTATCGAGCTGATTGCCGATGACGCCTACGTCAACTTTGGCGGCACGGCTCTCGTGGCTTACAAACCCTCATCAGACACGGTCAGCAGCGGCGTAAAAATCGGCCAACATTTTTTTCCCGGATACAAGGGGCAAACAAAAGATCCCAGCGTCTATCTGGCTTTCTTCGCTCACCCTTACGACACACCGGAGACCGAGAAAGCAACTCTTGTGGCCACTGACAAGGCCGGCAATGCCCGACAGATGGCGCTTGCCTATACACTCAAGGGCGTTAAGTACAAGAAGAGCACGATTCCGGTTTCAGAGGAGTTCATTAACGGTAAAGTCGCGCCGTTGATCAATGATGTGGGCGCCCGGCAAGGCAGCGCTAAGGAACTGTTTGTCAAGGTGAACCGCGACATTCGTAAAGAGAACGAAGAAAAGATTAAAGCGGTCACCCAAAAAACCGCAGGCTCGATGCTCTGGAGCGGCCCATTTAACCAGCTAACCAATTCCAAGGTTGAAGCGAACTTTGCCGACGCCAGAACGTACGTTTATAAGAACGAGACCATCGACCACGCCTATCACTTGGGCTTTGATCTGTCGGTCACCAAGAGATATCCGGTGGAAGCCGCCAACAGCGGTGTTGTCGGTTTCATCGGTGATTTAGGAATTTACGGAAATACCGTGATTCTCGATCACGGCTTGGGGCTTGCGACGCTTTATTCACACCTGAGCTCCATCGACGTCAAACCGGGTGAGCAAATCAAAAAGGCACAAATTATTGGCAAAACCGGTGAAACCGGCTTGGCAGTCGGCGATCACCTGCACTATGGGGTCTATTTAAACGGCATCGCCGTGCTGCCGTTGGAGTGGTGGGACGAGAAATGGTTACGTGACAACGTTTATCCCAAGCTCCAATCTTCCACTGCCGAGAGCGATGTTGTAGCAAAAGCCGAAGCCAAGCCTGCCGCAAAAAAAACCAGCCGCCGCCGGCGCTAGCCATTCCCCTTATCAGGTCCAACCAAGCGCTGTGTCGATCAAGCTCAGGCGCCCGCGTTCAGAATCGACATCGGACAAACTGGCGCAGTTTGTCGCAACCCTGAGCGCAAGAGAGCTTCCTAAAGCAATCAAAGAAGCGGCCAAAGAACATCTGCTCGATGGCTTTGCGACAATGCTTGCCGGGGCGGCGGAAGACGCGAGCCAGCGCATCGACGGTTATTTGCGAAATTTTCTCTCCAGACCGGAAGCAACCGTCATTGGATCGCCCATGAAGGTTAATGCGCAGTATGCCGCGCTCGCCAACGGCATTCGTGGACACGTGCTCGACTATGATGATGCCCAGTTGGCCACTTTGCGTTCGCGGCCCTACGGTCAACTGACGCATCCAACCACACCGGTTCTAGCTGCTGCTCTTGCCGTGGCGGAAAAAATCAACGCCACGGGTTTAGAATTGTTGGCCGCCTATATTGTCGGCGTTGAAGTAGCGTGCCGGCTTGCCGATGCGATTCATCCCGATCACTATCTTAAAGGCTTTCATCCCACCGGCACAATCGGCGCCTTCGGCGCAACCGCCGCTTGCGCACATCTGCTTAAATTAGATTCTATCCGGACGCGCTGGGCTCTGGGTATCGCCGGAAGCCTGGCCTCCGGACTGCGAGCTCATCGTGGGACGATGGCCAAATCGTTGAATGCCGGGCATGCAGCCGAGAATGGTGTCGTTGCCGGCACTTTGGCTAATACCGGCTTTAGCGCTTCTACGGATGTATTTGACGACCCGATGGGTTACTTCGCTGCGGCGTGTCATGGCATGGTGGAACGTAAACTGATCAAGTTCGGGCCCCCGTATTTTCTTGTTAACCCGGGGATCGCCATTAAGATCTATCCCTGCGCCGGTGTATTACATCCGGCACTCGACGCAATCATCGATCTAGCCAAGGAACACGATTTGCGATCGACCGATGTCAAAAGAATTCGTGTCAGCCTCGGTCCTGATGCGGCTTTGCCCTTAGTCTATGCTAGCCCGAGAACTGCTCTTGAGGGAAAGTTCAGTCTATCCTTCTCCGCCGCTGTGGCTCTGGTCTATCGCAGAGCCGGTCTCGACCAATATAAAGATGCGACTCTTCTGAATCAAAACATTACCGCCGTGATGAAGCGAGTCGAGCTCGTGCAAAATCCGAGGCTCCGGTCGGTGGGCAATCTCGGCTGCCAGGCTGAGATCGAGATTCAATTGAATAACCGGAGAATTTACCGAATACGCGCCACCGTGGCCAAAGGCCATCCGAAGAAACCTCTGACACGAGAAGAAATTCAAGAGAAATTTCACGAGTGCGCCGGCGAGCAAATACCAAAGAAACGGGCCAAAAAGTTTGTCGAGGATCTCTTGTCCATCGAAAAAGTTGATGCGCTGGCGCCATGGCTTAAATTGTTGCGGCCCGCGCGCCGTTGACTTTGATCCAGTGAATAGAGAAAGATGACAACAACCCTGGTTTGAAAGGATCAACTAGCATGCGCATCGTCGATCTCAGTATGACCGTCCAGGAGTGCGATTCAGCACCGTTTGCTCCCGATGAAAACTATTTTAAGCTCAGACCGATTATCAAATGGGAAGACAAAGGGTTTGTTTCCAATGTCGTGCAGATGACCGTTCACGTTGGCACCCACATCGACTCGCCGCATCATTTCTTTCGCGACAAGCCTTCTATCGAGCAACTTCCGCTCGAGCCGATGGTCGGCCAGGCGATCATACTGGATCTAACCGCAAAGGGCGTTGCCCGCGCAGTTATTACGCCCCAGGACCTAAGCCAAGCGGAGGAGAAGCTCAAGCAAGAAGGTATTGAGATTCCTCAGGGCGGGATGCTTTTTCTTAGGACCGACTGGCCTAAAGGCCACGATACGACGGATCCTCAATGGTGGAACGATTCGCCGTATCTAAATAAGGAGGCAGCTCAATGGATTGTTGCGAGGAAGCCGGCGGTTGTCGGTTTTGATTTTGCGCAGGAAGAAAAGGGAACTGATTATCAGAGCGCTGACCAAATTCTTGAGAGCGCCATGCGCGTGCACCGGACCATTCTTCCAAAAGTGATTTTTCAAATCGAGAATCTGATCAATCTCGATCAGATCGGCTCCACCGCACACGTTGTTGCTTTGCCGGTAAAGTGGAAAACTGAATCGGCGCCGGCCCGGGTAATCGCGCTGCTGGACAACTAGGTCGGACGCGTTTGAGAAACTCTGCTTATCAGGCTGCTCAAAGAAATCTCGGAGGCAAGCTGGATCCTCGTGTTCGTGTGCGTGAAAACGTGATCGAGAATTCCGAACGGAACACGTAATCACGAACATGGATTCGAGCGATGGTTCGACAAGTCTCTAGCCCGGATTATCATGCTTCGAGGAACCACGACCCCATGTTGCTCGAGGGGTGAGCCTCGCAGCGAGCGGGCATAGGAACGTAAAGCTGCGCTGACTTGTAATGGACTTGGCAACAAGCTTCGTGTCCCTCTTATCGTATACTCTAACACTTAGGTTCGCAGGCCTCCTCAAGGCACAGGCACATTGCCCGCGACCGGAGAGGCTCACTCCTCGGGCAATCTTCTGTGAACAATTCGGGCTAGTTGATCGATGAGAGCAGTCCGTGTACATGAGCTTGGCGGCCCGGACGTGCTCCGCTACGAGGAAGTTCCGGCGCCACAACCGAAAGACGGCGAGGTTTTGGTCAGAGTCGCTGCCGCCGGCGTCAACTATCTCGACATCTATTATCGTTCAGGGTTTCACTGGGGCGGCCATCATGGCCGTGCGCTCCCCTATGTTCCCGGCGCTGAGGCGTCCGGCACTGTCGTCGACTTAGGCGCGAACGTTACCGAGGTCAAAATCGGTGATCGTGTCGCCTACGGCATATCCAATGGGCATGGCTCATATGCCGAGCTGCACGCGCTGCCTGCCTGGCATCTTTACAAAATTCCGCAGTCGATTGCATTTGAAGACGCGGCAGCGATCATGCTGCAAGGCATGACGGCTCATTATCTCACGCACAGCACCTATGGGGTAAAACCCGAGGACACTGTTCTCATCCACGCCGCCGCCGGCGGCACCGGGTTGTTGCTAGTGCAACTGGCAAAGATGCGTGGCGCGCGGGTCTTTGGGACGGTCTCGACCGATGCCAAAGCGCAGCTCGCCCAAGCCGCCGGCGCCGATCGGACGATCAACTACGCAGAACAGGATTTCGCCGCCGAAATTAGAAAATTAACCGACGGCGAAGGCGTTAATGTCGTGTATGATTCAGTTGGCCAGGCAACATTTGAAAAAAGCCTGGACTGCCTTGCCCCATTGGGCAGTCTGATAATTTTCGGTCAAGCCAGCGGCCCGGTGCCGCCCTTCGATACTTCGGTTCTAAACGCCAAGGGATCGCTGACGTTAGCCCGTCCGAGCCTGACACACAACGTCGCCAGCCATGCCGACGTGCTTTGGCGCGCCGGCGATCTATTTAACTGGCTTGCGCAAGGAAAGCTTAAAGTTACGATTGGAGAAATCTACCGGCTTTCCCAAGCCGCGGATGCGCACCGCCAATTGGAGTCACGAAAATCCACCGGCAAGATTCTCCTAGTCCCTTAGAAAATCATGTACGGCTGGCGCGCAAAGATCGGACGCATCTCCCCTTCTCCTGAAACCGTGGGCGCTGAGGAATGGCGCCGCTCCATGCCCGAAGGCGTCTGCCTCGTCGAAACGCGCACACTCCTTCATGATGTCACCGTGGACGGCCTCAACGAAGCCGCTAAGCAGGTTGAACGCGCAGCCTTGGAGTTGGCTTCCGCCGAAGTCGACGTGATCTTACAGGCCGGTACCGCCATCGCGTTCTTCCGCGGCTTTGGGCACGATCATGAATTAAGGCGGCGCATCCAGGCTGTCACCGGCATCCAAGCGACCACATCGCTCACTGCCGTGGTCGAGGCGCTCCGGACACTAAAAATTCAGCGCCCCGCAATTGCAACCTCGTACCTGGCCGACATCGATGCGCGACTGGCCGAAGTCTTGGAAAAATCCGGCTTCGAAGTGGCGACGATTCGCGGCATGGGCCTTAAGAAGAGTATCGACATGGGCAAAGTGACACCCGAGGAAACCTACCGCCTGGCGCGAGAGGTCGTTCGTTCAGCGCCGAAGGCCGATGGGATTCTGATTTCGTGCGGTAATCTCCGGAGCTTTGAAGCCATCGGACCGCTCGAAACCGATACGGGCTTGCCGGTGATAACCAGTAATCAAGCAGGCCTGTGGCAAGCGCTGCGAATGGCGGGAATAAAGGACCGGTTAACCTCTCTGGGCCAGCTTCTTAGCGACCACTAAACCGCAAGTCATAACGCAGCTGATGGCATAGTGCATTCAGCACCGATTATCCGCGTTAACTCCGATTGGACTTGAACCGTTGAACCAAGGTGAAATCGCGCTTCCCGACCAAAGGATGACGTCGATCACGATGCACGGTTCAGGAGTGCTCTTCCTGGGAAAACCACTCTGTCGGCAACTCTCTTCCCAAGCCCTTCTCTCGCGCAAGCTCGTACACTCTCGCCGCTGCGGCCGAGAACTGAAGCCCAAGTCCCAAATGATTGAGCATGCAAGTTACGTCGGAGTCTTTATCCCGGCCTTTGACTTTACCGGCAATTATTTCTGAAAGCTCCGGTTTATCACGCCAGTCCGCGGCGGTTTTTTCTAGCTCTGCGCGACCGTAATCGCCCTTGCCAAATTCCGGAATCGCGCTCTCCTGCCCCGGTAAGGTGAAGAGTTGTGCAGCTTGGCGCGTCGAAACAGCGATAAGATCGCAACCCAACAGAGCTTCAAGCGTCATCTCGCTGGGCCGTACCGTGGTGATATGCATTCCTGCGCGGAGCCAAGATGCGGGAAAGAAAGGGTCCAGAGCATTGGTCGTAAGAGCCACGACATCGGCATGCTTGGCCGCGTCTTCTGGTGACGAGACGGCGATAACATCGGCAGCAATGATGCGCCGCATCTCAGCAGCAAAATTTTCACGATTGGCTCGCGTTGGGCTATAAATCCTAATTTCGCGAAGCGGCAAAACCTTGCACATTGCGAGCACTGCCGGACGCGCTTGCCAACCCGAGCCATATACCCCCAGCACCGAGGAATCGGACCGGGCCATGTATTTCACCGAAAGCGCGTTGGTAACTCCGACCCGAATCGCCTGGATAAATCCATCGGGAAAGATGGCCAGAAGCTCTCCCGTCGACGTGCTAAAGACAAACACGAGACCGACATATTTCCCGCCCATCGCCAAAGGAATCTTTACGCGGCGCTGCCGACCGCCAACAACCGGCCAAGTGAGAATATCGGAAGTAAGCCGCATCGTCGTCACACCGGATTGCGGCAAGGAAGCGCAGGATGTTTTCAGGCCGTGGTAACTACCGTCTAGCGGTCCCGGCACCAATAGATCTTGACGCGGCATGTTCACTGCATTGCCATTACCGAGATCGCGTAACGCCGGCTCTAAGACTTTAAAGCATTCCTCGAATAAAAATCAACGCCGCAGGCAGGCCATAAGCATCGGCGACGATCCCGGCGAGAATCGGCGCGAGAAACGATACGCCCATATTCGCGCCATAGATAAAAGCGATAATACTGCCGGTCAGATTTTGCGGTGCGGCTTCCATTGCCGCCGATACTATTACCGGTCGCAAAGCCCAGAGGAGCGCTCCGAGAGCCGCAAGACCGCACCCTAAGACAAACCCCGATGCGAGATACGGAATTGCAGTGATGGCAACTACGCTCAGCATCGAAAAAATAACGATCAAAAGCTTATGGCCGAAACGATCCGAAAGCCAACCGACCAATGCCGGCGCCGCACCGGCGAAAAGAAATAGGATAGACATATAGGCGCCGGCTGCTGCGGCCGTGAGCTTTAAGTGCAACAACAAATACAGCGGCAAAAACACCGCCAGAGCGGTTTGGCCCATGGCGCGGAGAGTCGAGACAGCTACGAGGGCGAATACGGTTTTGTTCTTGACCACATCTTCCCACAACGCCCGACGGTAGTCGCGGCCGCGCGCCACTGTGACATCCCCTTCGCCACCGAAAAGCGCATACAACAACCCCACCGCCAGGCCTGGAATCGCCCAAATCTGCA